>JAQVLL010000191.1 GCA_028704195.1 Smithellaceae bacterium | reverse complement strand
TGTCCGCTTCCGTCACATCCTTTTTTGTGGCAGGGAACGCAATCCATTTCCGGCAGAATGACACGATGGTCTTTCCCGACAGGAGCCCAGTCAAACCAGGAGGACGGACCGTAAATGGTAATTGTCGGGACACCTGTCGCCGCCGCGATATGAGGCGCCGCGCTGTCCACGCCGATATGCAGACGGCTCAAGCTCAGCACACCGGCCAGTTCGGCAAGCGTTGTTTGCCCCGCAAGATTGACCACGCGGGTTTCGCAGTGCCTGATGGTGGCTTCCGCCCTCTGTCTTTCTTCAGCGGAGCCTATAATTATGGATGGAATGCCCCGGTCTTTCCAGAGCCAGTTGATGACGTGAGCCCACTTGCTCTCACCCCATTCCTTATGGGACCAACGGGTAAAAGGATTGATGGTGATCCATTGTCTTTGGCCGCCTGCCTTTTCACGCGATAGAATTTCCCCGACACGTCTTTTAACCGCGTCTGAAACCCAGAGGCGCGGAGAGAGGTCCTGTGTGTCCATGCCGAGGGGTCTTACAATGCGAAGTATTTGCTCGGTTGCACCGCGGTGTCTGATCACTCCATCGCCAACAGGCACCGTGCTGTGTGTAAAGCAGAATGGTCTCCAGAAAGGCAATCCTTCCGTATGATGCATGGTAACGCGAATCGGTGCACCCGAGGCGAGCGACAAGAAAGCACCGCGGTCTCCCAGGCGCAGATCAACGGCCAGATCAAAATGCCGGGCCCGTATTTCCCCTAAAAAAGTGAACTGCCCGACTGCCTGCCGGAAAAGATTTCCTGGATAATGTTTGGCCTCAAACACCCGGTCAAGGGAGGGGTCGGCTTCCAGGAGGCTGCCAAACCCTTCCCGGACTAGAATGGACAATTTCCCGTCGGGAATGGCGCTTTTGGCGGCACGAATCGTCGGAGTCGTCCAGACCACATCGCCAATGTCGCCAAGCTGAATCAGCAGAATGTTACGGACTTGACTTGGGAGCTTATAGGTGGATGGATCGATAATCTTCATGCTGAATTATGGAAGTCCTTTATTGTTTTTTCGATGTTTTTCCGCAAAAACCTCATCGTACAGGTCCGAATATTTTTTGGCCACTTTGTCCCATGTGTTTTCTGCAGCCGTCTGATAAGCGGCAGCAGACATTTGAGAGCGGGTCTTTTTGTCAAGCATCAGGGCGAGCCTGGAGGCGATATGATCGTAATCCGAGGTATCCGGGATGATAAAACCGTTTTTTTCATCCTCCACCAGGTCCTTTGCCCCCACACGGTTGCTGATCATCACGGGGAGGCCCGCCGCCATAGCCTCGAGGACAACCATGCCGAAGGTATCAAACCTGGAAAGCATCATGTAAAGATCGCCCGCCAGGTAAAGATCAATTAACCTATCCCTGGCGACGGTGCCGGTAAATATCAAATTTTCGGATATATGGGCATCTTTCGCCAGTTTTTCATACTTTTTAATGTTGCCTTTTCCGGCTACAATCAACTTGATGCTTTTGTTTTGCTGTTTTAATCTTGCGAGGGCCAGGATGATGTTGTCAAGCCCCTTGATTTCGAAATTCATGGAGGCAAAGACAGCAACCGGATCATCCTCGCCGATATTTAACGCTTTTCTTGTGGCATGCCGCCCCTTGCTTTTGCCTGCGTAATCAGAAGGATTCACGCCGGGATCAATCACGCTGACACGGTCCGGATGAACCGGGTATTCCTCCAGAAAAATGTCCCTGGTCAGCCCGGAAACGGCGATAAATTTGCTGCAGTGTCCCTCGTAGACCAGCTTTTTTTCCACCCAGGCCGTTGCCAGATCATAGAGGCTCATTCGCTTGCAGCGGACGGAATGCACCCAGTACCGGTGAGGAATTCCGTGAAGCGTGAACAGGTCGGCTGAAAAAATTCTTTCGTGGCTGTGCACCAGGGAAAAATTATTCTGTTGGATCCGGCGTCCGGCAAACCAGGCAAAACTGATCGTTGTCATAAACTTGGGAAAGGAAATAATCGGTATTTTATGAAACCGGACAGTGCTGGAACCGGACTGCCACTGATTGGCAAACACGTAAAAAGAGTTCCGACCTCCAATGGCGATCTTTTCCGTCAGCTCAGAGGCAAATTGCTCGGCCCCTCCGACCAGGCCGTATTTGGGTATGACAACTGCAATTTCTCGCATATCTTACGTCTTTTAAATTATTTTCATTTGAACTAACACAGATAAGAGAAAAAATCATGTTTAAATAACCGGATAAATATGTTAGAAAACAACACATTTTTAGTATTTTGCCGATTTCCAACATCATTTGGTACTGTATAAAAGGCCGGGTAAAACAATAAAGTGAATATTCTAGGTATATCAGCATTTTATCACGACAGTGCAGCCTGTCTGGTGAAGGATGGGGCCATTGTTGCGGCAGCGCAGGAAGAGCGCTTTACCCGCAAAAAACATGACTTTGCCTTTCCGAATCATGCCGTCAATTATTGCCTGAAACAGGGCGGAATCGAGGGCGATCAACTGGATTATGTCTGTTTTTATGATAAGCCTTTTATTAAATTCGAAAGAATTCTTGAAACGTATCTTGCCTATGCACCATCCGGTATCCGTTCGTTCATGATGGCGATCCCTTTGTGGATCAAGCAGAAATTGTGGATGAAGGAGTTGATCAGGGACCAGATCGAATATCAGGGCACGATCCTCTTCCCTGAACACCACGAGTCTCACGCCGCCTCCGCTTTTTTCGCATCGCCTTTTCAGGAAGCGGCTTTTCTGACCATAGACGGCGTCGGGGAATGGACCACAACGAGTTACGGCCTGGGCAGGAACAATCAGATACAAATCCTTTCAGAGCTTCATTTTCCACACTCCCTGGGGCTTTTGTATTCCGCTTTCACTTACTACACGGGATTCAAAGTGAATTCGGGCGAATATAAAGTCATGGGACTGGCGCCATACGGCAGACCGGTATACAGGGATATAATCCTTTCGGAATTGATGGATCTCAAAGAGGACGGGTCTTTCAGGCTGAACATGGATTATTTCAATTACTGTACCGGTCTGACCATGACCAATGCAAAATTCAACAGGCTGTTCGGAGGTCCTCCCCGCAAGCCTGAATCGGATGTTACGCAGAGGGATATGGATCTGGCCCGCTCTGTTCAGGACGTGACGGAAGAAGTGATGCTTCGCATGGCGAAGCACATTCACCGCGAAACGGGGCAGAAAAATCTCTGCCTTGCGGGCGGTGTCGCGCTCAATTGCGTCGGCAACGGCAAAATTCTTCGTGAGGGGCCTTTTGAAAACATATGGATACAGCCTGCTGCCGGCGATGCGGGGGGCGCTGTCGGGGCGGCTCTTTTTGCATGGTACCAGTATCTGGACAATCACAGAGCAGCGGACGGCCTTAATGATTTTATGAAAGGGAGCTTCTGGGGTCCGGGTTTCAGTGGGGATGAAATCGGCCTTTATCTTCAGAATCATAACATTCCATTTGAAAAAATCCCGGATGGGGACATTCCGGGAAAAGTCGCGGACCTGATTGCCGCGCAAAAGACGATCGGATGGTTCCAGGGCAGGATGGAATTTGGACCACGGGCACTGGGGGGTCGGTCCATCATCGGGGACGCACGTTCGCCGAAGATGCAGGAGATTATGAATCTGAAAATAAAATTTCGGGAGAGTTTTCGTCCTTTTGCGCCCAGCGTTCTGAAAGAAAAAGTCTCCGACTATTTTGATCTCGATAGGGAAAGCCCTTACATGCTGATTGTCGCGCCGGTGAAGGAAAGTATCCGCAGGGAGATGACTCAAGAGGAGCAGTCCTATTTTGGTCTGGACCAGCTTCATGTTGTCCGTTCCGTTATCCCGGCAGTGACTCACGTGGATTATTCGGCCAGGGTTCAGACGGTGACGGAGGAAACCAACCCCCTTTACTATAAAATGATTAAAGCATTTGGTGAAAAATATGGCTGTCCGGTCATCATCAATACGTCGTTTAATGTGCGGGGTGAGCCGATTGTATGCACGCCGGAAGACGCCTTTCTGTGTTTCATGAGAACCAATATGGATTACCTCATCATGGGGAATTACCTGTTGAATAAAGAAGATCAGGAGCCGCTGGAGCAGGATATCAACTGGCAGAAAAAATTTGAGAATGACTGAACGCGATGATAAGAGAAGAAATCAGAAACATCAAAAGTGAAAAAGCAGATCTGAAAAAGTTCGGACTGTTCATGGGTACGGTTCTTTTCCTGGGATCGCTGTACCTGCTGTGGAAACAGCAGCAGACTTATGCCGTAGGCGGTTTTATCCTGGCGGGTGTTTTTGCTGTCCTGGCTTTTGTCGGGCCGGTTGTGTTAAAGCCGCTTCAGAGGGCCTGGATGGCCATGGCTGTGGTCATGGGATTTGTCATGAGCAGAATCATCGTGGCGGTCATTTTTTATGGGATGGTCACGCCTATCGGACTTGCCGGCCGCCTTGCGGGGAAAAATTTTCTGGATCTGAAAATGGACAAGGCTGCCGCCAGCTACTGGATTGGGCGGGATCAAACAAAAACCGGGAAATCAGACTGCGAAAGGCAGTTTTGAAGAAGTAAATTTTGAAGGGTGTTTAAGCAATGGGAAAATTGTCAATCGTGCAAGAATTATGGTCCTACATGAAAGTTCGTAAAAAATGGTGGCTTCTCCCGATATTGTTATTTCTGCTGATTATCGGGACATTACTGGTTCTGGCGGAAGGATCGGTTGTCGCTCCCCTGATCTACACGCTATTTTAATCCAGAGGCATAAGAGGCTATGAAGGGTTCTTTGGGAAAATTTTTCAAACGATACGCGGCCA
>JAQVLL010000190.1 GCA_028704195.1 Smithellaceae bacterium | reverse complement strand
ATAACCGAGGGTTTTATGCCGTCCGTCGCAACCGGCCATCACAACGAACCGTTTAATGGCACCGGACTTGACGGCGTCAATAACCTTGTCCGCCAGGGCAAGAACCTGGTTGTGGGCAAAGCCGCCTGTAATCTTGCCGGTTTCGATCTGCTGCGGCGGCTTGCAGGTTTTGGCCAGGGAAATCATCTCTGAAAAATCCTTGGTTCCACCAGCCGGCCTGTCTGCAATATGCCTGGCCCCGGGATAGTTGACAACACTGGTCGTAAACAGGCGCGGCAGATAAGTGTTTTCCTTCTTCACGGGAATCAGGCAGTTGGTGGTCAGAAGAATAGGCCCGTTAAATGTTTCAAAGTCTTCATTCTGGTGCCACCACGACGAACCGTAGTTGCCCACAAAATGGCTGTATTTCTTAAAGGCCGGGTAATAGTTGGCCGGCAGCATTTCACCATGCGTGTATACATCCACACCGGTCCCTTCTGTTTGCTTGAGCAACTCTTCCATGTCTTTCAGATCGTGTCCGGAAATTAGAATTCCGGGATTGCCGCGGACACCCAGGTTGACTTCTGTAATTTCGGGATGGCCGTAAGTTTTGGTATTGGCCTCGTCCAGAAGCGCCATGGTGTTTACGGCTGTTTCACCCGCTTTCATCACCAAGCCGATCATGTCTTCCACGGAAAGATCCTTTGTCGTGGATGCCAGGGCTTCGAGAATGAACCTGTAAACATCGTCTTTCTCATACCCCAATACGGCGGCATGTTCCGCATACGCTGCAATGCCCTTGACACCAAAAATGAGCAGCGATCGGAGAGATCTCACGTCATCGTTCGGAGCATTTGTAAGGCGAACTTCATCAGACATGGCCTTGGCCATGATGTCTTCTCTGTTTCCGGGTGCCCACGTGGCACAATCGGGCAGACTGCCGGAAATGGCAGAAGCCGCTTTTACACTCACTTCATCTCTGATCTTGAGAGCTTCCTGAATCTTGTCGATGATCCTGTCGTCATCCCAGGCAACATTGGTAATGGTGGCAAATAGGGCCTCACACACAAAACGACCGGCTTTCCGGTCCGCTTCCTTCAATTTTTCAGCATAAACCGAAATTCCCTCACATACATAAATAAGCAGATCCTGAAGGTCCGCTGTACTCTCCGGCTTGCCGCAGAACCCTTTTATCGTGCACCCCTGGTTCTTGACCGTCTCCTGACATTGAAAACAAAACATGGTAAATCTCCTTTCGTTAAGTGATGATTTCTGTTAATGCCGCTGCCCCTTCGGGATGGCTTTGCTGATGGCGGCGGTCAGATCGTTCAGATCAAAGCCATAAAGCCTCGCGGCATCTTCCAGTGTGTGAAATGCCTCCGATGGACAACCGACGCAAAGCATCTTTCGTTTGATAAAGATGCCGGCCGCCCGGGGATATTTCGTCAGCAGATCGCTAATGGTTATTTTTGCATTCAGCTTCATTTCGGCCCGATTATAAGCAAATTATCCGGCACTGTCTTTGCGCCAGCGCAAACAAACAAAATTTTTTACGTCCACTTGAAGAATATTTTTAGATCAGGAAACCAAATGAAAACCGTGTGAAAAATACCAGGATCATTAACCTTTTTCCGAGAAAAGAACCAGGGCGTGAGGATCTGCGATGATTATCCGCGCCCTCTTGGATTTAACCCATCCTTTCTTTTCCCAGGCGCTCAAGGTGCGGCTGACGGTGTAGAGGGTTGTGCCGGTGTAATCGGCTAATTCCTGGCGGCTGATCGGGAAGTCGATGATAATCTCATCCCCCGATCGTCTGCCGGACTGTTTCATAATCCTGAGCAGGGAGCGGGCGATCCTTTTTTCCACCTGCTCGGCGTGCAGCTCCAGGTAGCGGCTTTGCAGGTCTTCAAGACGATCCATGGAATTGCGGATCATGTTGATGGACAACTGCGGGCATTCGGCCATGATCTGCAGCATGGTCCGTCTGTCCCAGCCTACAACCCGCGTCTCACCCACAGTTTCGGCAGTTACTGGATAATCTCTTCCCTCCAGCACGGTGATCATGGCCGCCAGCTCTCCCGGGCCAATGTATCGGATCAGCACCTCCTTGCCCAGTTCGTGTACTTTGCCGAGTTTGAGCCGTCCCTTCAGAACAAGGTAGGTTTGTCTTGCGGGATCCCCCTCATGAAACAGCACGGTTTGTGCTTTCAAATCACGGGTAGTCCCGCGACGGATGATTTCGTCGCCCTGTTTTCCGGAGAGACCGTGTAAAAAATCTGTCAATTGATAACCGGCTTTGTCCATAAAGATATCCTTTACGAAACGCTGTTATCCTGCCTCAATCCGCACTGATATTGCAATCGGGATATTCTTCACACATGTCATGGCCGTTAACGACTGCTATCTCATCAATATCCTCAATTAAAGCGCAGTTGGCCCTGGATTTTTCAAAATGCGGATGTGAAAAAAGAATCAGGATTTTTTTCATGGATATTCCCGGTTAAAAATTTATTTTTGCGGACCCTTTTTTCTCATTTTTTGCGCTTTTTTGGAAAGCGCATTATTTTTTTGTCGTTCTTGTGACAATTTTTTTTCTCTTAAAAGACGGGAAATATCCTTTTGCCTGTTTGTCGTTCTCTGACCGGCCATTTTTAAACGCATTCTTCCAGCGGCAGTGTAAACGCCCTCACCCCGGCACGCGGCTGTTCGATTTTTAATCTCCGCACCAGTTCGACCAGTCGCTCAATCTCCTTATCCTGTACGGCAAACAGAAGCGTATTGTTTCTTCCGGGCCAGAAATGGGTGCCCAGTTTGGGCTCACTTTCCTCGCCTTCCCCGGTCGCTCCGTGCATCTTCGTGTAGGACCTGAACCCGTTGTCTTTAAAAGCATTCGTGACTTTTTCATCACAGGCTTCAGCATAAATGACAAAAAACATTTTCATAAAGATATCTCCCTGCCTGTTTCAATGATGTTCATCAGGTTTCTCTTTTTTGCTTTTTCTTTGTTTAAATTTTTCCTGCCAGTCGTCGAAAATATCGTAAGCAGATGGCACGACCACCAGTGTCAGGACCAGGGATGTCAAAAGACCTCCGATGACGGCAATCCCCATGGGCGCGCGTGCTTCCGCACCTTCGCCGACCGCAAGAGCGATGGGAAGCATGCCGAATATCATGGCAAATGTCGTCATGAGAATCGGACGCATCCGGACGGGCCCCGCCTGTAATAACGCTTCCCGTCGGGACATCCCTCTGCCCCTTAAAACATTGGTGTAATCCACCAGCAGAATCGCGTTTTTCTTCACCAACCCCATCAAGAGTATGAGACCGATGATACTGAAGATACTCAGCGTCCTGCCCGTAATAAACAAAGCACCAAACGCACCGATAAAGGACAGCGGCATGGAAAGCAGAACCGTCACCGGATGAATGAAACTTTCAAATTGCGCGGCGAGAATCATATAGGCCATCACAATGCCCAGAAGCAGCGCAAACAAGAGAAATCCAAAAGATTCCTTCATGATATCCGCCATTCCCTGGTACTTGGGAATGTAATCCGGGGGGAGTATTTTGCCGGCAATGGCATCCAACTCATCGGTTGCTTCCCCCAGGGGCTTATCTTCCAGAGAAGCAAAGATTGTAATGGCTCTCTGTCGGTCAACACGGTTGATGACACTTGGACCTATCCCCTCTTCAATCGTTACAACGTTCGACAGCTCCACCAGCTTGCCATCACGGGCCCTCACATAAATTCGTCCCAGAGAGCCTTTGCTGTCACGGTCTTCCGCGTAAAGGCGGACACGGATATCGTAGCGCTTTCCCCGCAGCTCATCCTTATACCGGGCGATATCCAGTTCACCGCTGATCAGCAGGTTGATCGCTTCAGCGACAGTGGCCACATCAACACCCAAATCCGCGGCACGGTCACGGTCAATGTAAACCTTGAATTCCGGTTTACCGGCTTCCAGCGACGTATCCACATCCACAATGCCCGGCAACCTGGCAAACTCTTTACTGATCTGCTTGGCATACTTTTGCAGTGCATCAAGATCCTGGCCGCGGATACTGTATTGAATAGGTGTCGATCTTATCCCTCCGCCTCCTACAATGGCCAGATCTTCTGCTGATGCTTTCATCCCCGGAATCTGTCTGAGTTTCATCCGCACCAACTTTTTAAGGTCTTCCTGACTTCTTTTACGATCCTTTTTGGGCTTCAAGTTGAGAAACATTCTGGCACGATTGGCATAGCCTCCATATCCCTGAACATAAAAAAAGGATTGGACTTCCGGAATTTCACTCATCATTGCTTCTGTTTTACTGAAATATTTTTCAACCTGATCAACGGAATAATCGATAGGCGCTTCCAATCGGACAATGAACGCACCCTGATCCTCAGACGGTGCAAATTCCTTCCCTAAAAACTCGGTCAACCCCAGGCTCAAAAGAAAGATGATCAACGCACCTATCAAAACCAGTTTGCGGTAGCCAAGCGTAAATTCCAGCACGCGGCGATAAAACATTTCCAGACTTTTATAGTAATGCTCCAGTTTATCGCTGATTTTTGTCCAGATGTTATTCCTGACATTCCCCGGATTGCCGCCCCCTCCGCTTTTTGCCAGGGGGTTGGGAATCTTTTTTGTCTGAGATTGGAGAAAAATAGAAGCCATCATCGGCGTCAGGGTAAATGAAACCAACAGAGAAACCATCACGGCAAAAACAATGGTCAGGGCAAACTGAAGGAAAAACCGACCACTGATACCTTTCATAAAAGCAACGGGTAGAAAGATAGCCACAATGGCAAAAGTCGTCGCCATGACAGCCAGCCCGATTTCTGATGTGGCAAACATGGACGCTTCGCG
>JAQVLL010000189.1 GCA_028704195.1 Smithellaceae bacterium | reverse complement strand
CTGGGGAATGGATAGAAATATCTCAGAAATCATACGGCTGATCCGCCGCCTTGGTTTCTTCCCTCTGCTGGGGAAAGGCGATGGCCTTCGACAGCCTGTTCATGCCGATGATGTTGCGATGGCGTGCCTTTCCGCGCTGGGAAAAACGAACATTGTGAATCGGGCGTATAATCTGTCAGGGGGCGAGACTCTTAGTTACCGGGAGATGATCAACCGCCTGTTTACGGCCCTTGGCCGTCGTCCAAGGCTGATTCATGTGCCGCTTGAGTTTTTTCGTCTGACGGCTGCGATGCTTCGCTTGTTTCCCCGCTATCGCCACTTGACGTCTCAAATGGCCGAGCGGATGAATACGGATTTGGTTTTTGATCATGCCGATGCGCGGCATGACTTGAATTTTCAACCACGGCCGTTTCGGCCTGGTCCTGAAGATCTGCCCTCTTAAAGGAGCGCTTATGGAGATACCCGTTTTTAAAATGTTGTCCATTGTTGTTCCTGTTTACAATGAAGAAAAATATCTTGAAGAAGTGCTTCGCAGGGTTATTAATCAGCCCCTTCCCGGCGGACTGGATCGGGAATTGATTCTGGTGAATGACGCATCCCAGGACAATACCTGGGACGTCATTCAGTCATTACCGGCAAAATTTCCTCAAACACGGTTTCAGATGATCAATAAAACAGTCAACGAAGGCAAAGGGGCGGCCCTGCGCGACGGTTTTAAGAAGGTTTCGGGAGATATAGTGATTATTCAGGATGCGGATCAGGAATATGATCCTGCTGACTACCCAAAGCTGCTGCAGCCCATTCTGGACGGAAAGGCCGATGTCGTTTTTGGAAGCCGTTTTATCGGTGAGCCGCACAGGGTTCTTTATTTCTGGCATCAGTTAGCCAACAATATACTCACGACACTTTCCAACATGCTGACGAATCTTAATTTGACGGATATGGAAGTATGTTATAAGGTATTTAAACGTGAAGTGATCGACCGGATAGAAATTAAAAGTCCGCGGTTCGGGGTTGAACCGGAGATCACCGCCAAAGTCGCCCGCCTCCGCTTAAACGGTAAGCGGGTGCGGGTTTATGAAACCGGAATTTCCTATGCTGGACGCACTTACGAAGAAGGCAAAAAGATCGGCTGGAAAGACGCAGTATCAGCTATTTTCCAGATTATACGATTCCGGTTTATGGACTAAGCATATAAACGATTGTCACTGCTTTGTCCTCCGCTGGCGGAGGTGGCATGAAATGCCGGAGGTGAAAATTGTAGGGATTGCTCCCCGAGCAATCCGAATCGGCAAGTTTGGCAAACAGCTGGAAAGCTTTGCATAACCAGGTCCGTTTATTTATTTTGTCATACCGGCGTAGCAGATTGTGTCGCAATTCTTCTTTGTCATTACGAGACGCCTCTCAGGCGTCGTGGTAATCTTATGTATTCGTGAACTTATGAGATTGCTTCGGTCGTTTCCCTCCCTCGCAATGACATTACGACACAGCCTCGTAGGCCGGTATCCAGTTATTTCAGGTACTTCCTGGATTCCGGTTTTCACCGGAATGACGAAAAAAAGAATTATGCAAAGCTCTCATTTGATGATTTGTGAGAAATACGCAAACGTTGATAAAGAGGCATCGACAAAAATATCATGATACATCCTCAACTGAAAAATCCTAAATTCTATTTCATGATCCTGACGGATATTGTCATGTTTGTTCTGGCACTGAGCGGATCCTATCTGATTCGATTTGAAGCTCTTCCCGAAACGATTCCCGTCCAGCAGATTTTTCATTTGCTTTTGTGGATTGTTCCCCTGAAACTTGCAGTTTTCTTTTCCTTTGACCTTTATCGCGGAATGTGGCGTTACACAAGCGTCAGGGACTTCTGGGCGCTGGCACGCGCCTGCTTTGTGTCAACAGTGCTGATAATACTGATTCTTCTGATTACCAAAAGATTCATGGGGTATTCCCGTGGAGTATTCTTAATCGACCTCTTGTTGACTTTTATCTTAACCGGTGGCGTCCGCATGGCGATTCGGTCATATTTTACCAGCCGAGCGGTTTCCCAGGTAATCACTCGGATACCTGATAACATTAAATTGACCAGGGTTTTGATTATCGGCGCTGGGGCGGCAGGGGAAAAAATATTAAGGGAAATTCTGGATAACTATACGCTACGTTACGACGTGGTCGGCTTTATTGACGACGACTTGACAAAGCAGGGGCGTTCCATCCACGGTGTCCCAGTGCTGGGAAACGTAGATCGCCTGCAGAAGATTTTTCAAAGAGAAGAAATTCAACAGATCCTCATTGCGGTTCCTTCCGCCAGCGGCGATCAAATTCGGCGGATTGTGGAAGCCTGCCGGAAATCCAACATCTCATATAAAATACTGCCAGGCATTGGTCATCTGATTGACGGCAGCGTCAGCGTGAAACTGCTTCGCGACATAAGCTATGAAGATCTGCTTGGGCGTTCACCGGTTCAACTGGATACGGAAGGTATCCGCAATTATCTTGACGGAAAAACCGTCCTGGTCACCGGCTGCGGCGGCTCCATCGGTTCCGAATTATGCAGGCAGATCGTCAAATATCAGCCCGGCAGACTCATCCTGCTGGACTCGAGTGAATCCAACCTGTTTCAAATTCAAATGGAAATGCAAAACGAATATTATTACCAAAACGCTAAAGTCATTCTGGGACAAATTCAGGATGAGGTCCTGATGAATAGCGTATTTGGAAAATATAAACCCGAAGTTGTCTTTCACGCGGCGGCTTATAAACATGTGCCCATGATGGAGAAAAATCCCTGGCAGGCCGTTACCAATAATATTATAGGCAGCCGCGTGCTGATGGAGACAGCTTTGAGGCATCAAGTGGATCGGTTTGTCGTGGTTTCAACCGACAAAGCCGTCCGTCCGACCAATGTGATGGGAGCCAGCAAGCGGGTGACTGAATTGATCATGCAATGCCTTCAAGGAAATCATACAAAGTTCATGGCTGTGAGGTTTGGAAACGTGGTGGGTTCATCTGGATCGGTCATCCCCTTTTTCCGCCGCCAGATTGAGCAAGGCGGACCGGTGACGGTAACGCATTCCGAGGTGAATCGATTCTTCATGACCATACCCGAGGCGTCGCAGATGATCTTACAGGCCGGCACGATGGGAGAGAGTGGTGAAATTTTTATTTTGAGGATGGGAACGCCGGTTAAGATTGCCGATATGGCTCGTGACTTGATCCGACTTTCGGGAAAAGAACCTGATGTGGACATCAAAATTGTGTATACCGGTTTGCGGGAAGGTGAAAAACTGTACGAAGAGCTGATTACCGCTGGAGAGGATATCCTGCCGACCGGCCATAAAAAAGTGATGGTGCTACGTTCCAATGGTCACCATACTGACGCGGGCGCTCTGGAAGAAGCCAGGAAAAATCTTTATCGTGAAATTGACGAACTGGCGAAGATAGCAGCACGTCACGACGCCAAGGGCATTAAAACAAGACTCAAGGAAATTGTGCCCGAATTCACACCGCAGGAAAACGAAGGCGTTCTTTAAATGGTGGATGGTGGATAGTGGATAGTGGATGGTGGATGGTGGATAGTGGATGGTGGATGGTGAAGGAAGCCTTTTTCCCTTCAGACCCTGAATCGAACGTAGTTAACATCGTCAAGTATAACGAAAAAACTTATGCAAAGCGATCAGACAGATATGATCCAGATAGATGAAGATATTGTGAAACCTGAAGTATCGGAACTCTGTAAAATTCTGGTGGACATCCTGAAACGAGGCAAAGACGTTGATCCTGCGAGACTCTCTGCCTTGACACCCGAACAGTGGCAAAAATTTCTGACCATTGCGGCCACCCAACGGGTGGCGCCCCTGATTTTTTATCGATTAAAAAAGAAGAGTCTTGATCAGGCCGTTCCATCTGAGGTTTATGCTTCACTTAAAGATGTTTATCTGCAAAACACGATGCGCATCATGAAAATAACCGCACAATCCCGGCTTGTTCTAAAGACACTGAATTCCGAGGGCATTCCGACGATCCCGCTCAAGGGAATTGTAATGGCCAACAGCGTCTATGAAAACATCGGATTGCGGGAAATGAACGACTTTGACCTTCTGGTGCCCCCGGAAAAGCTGGCAAGAGCGGCAGAGCTATTGAATGATATGGGGTACAAACCGATGCAGTCCTTTCATCTGGATTCCTTCACTCAGGCAGGTAAACATCTTCCCCGTTTTATAAAAAAAGACCATGTCGCAATTGAAATCCACTGGAATATTACTTCTCCAAACATGAGCTACAGTATTGATCCCCATGAACTTTGGGATCATGCGGTGCCGGTACAAATTTTGGATTATGAAACTCTCATGCTCTCTCCGGAGGATTTGCTGCTCCACCTTTGTATGCACACATCCTACGAGCATCAGTTTAACTTTGGATTGCGACCCTCCTGCGATATTGCAGAAGTCATTGACCATTTCGGAGGCACCCTCGACTGGCAAGTTGTAGCGGAAAGGGCAACTCAAAGAAATTGGGCCCGTGGCGTTTATCTGGCTCTGGTAATTGCTTCAGAATTTGCGGGTGCTGATGTACCCAGAGATGTTCTGGGAAAGCTCCGTCCTGCGGATGTGACGGATGCTGTTCTAAATACCGTTGGGACTCAAATTTTATCAGATAAGTATTTTAACGCTTCTGTGCCGGAGCATTTTGCTAAACTTCTTGTCAGTAAAAGTCTTTTGGATCAGATTAAAATTTTCATGAAGCGTGTTTTTCTGCCGCGTACGACTATCGCTGCCAATTATTTTGTGCCTGCTGACTCATTCAAAGTTTATGCATATTATCCAAAGCGCCTCATT
>JAQVLL010000188.1 GCA_028704195.1 Smithellaceae bacterium | reverse complement strand
GGGGGCTTGGCTCTGACATGCTGAAACTGCTTTCGCTGCTTACTTCAATCGTATACTCCAGGCGCTCTGCACTGGTGATTGTATATTTGTTTACTGAAGCCTTCATCGGCATGCCTGCCTGAAGCGCCGATTCTTTGCAGGCATGGGCAATGCGTCGTCCTGATTCCATGGTGACCTCGTAGGGAAGAGGCAGAAGAACTATGTCATGCAGCCGGATGGCCTGAAAGGTGATCCTGTGCGGAAATTCATTCCGCGGCAGAATGAGCGACTGGAAAGGCCACAGGGCTATCCGCCTGTTGCCATGACATCCACCGGTGAAGATCCACCGTTTGGATCCCTCTTTAAAAAACGGCAGCCAGTTGAGGACGGGTGTGGGGCCTCCGTCATACGCACCGGCAAGCAAAGTATTTCCCACTCTGGGAGAAACGCATATCCGGATCCCGTCGATGGTATTTTCCCGGTAATAATCGATCTCCCGAAGGGCCGCACTCACCTTCACCCTGCCGGTGAGTTGTTTTTCCAGCGAGTTGAAAAGCCCGATCGCCTTTTTTCCAAGACCGACGCCAAGCCTTCTGGACTCCCTGTATCCCTCACCATCATAAACCATATCCGGCGCATTGTCTGCATGCGTGCCATTGGCCACGGCATGGACGAACTCTGCCGTTCTGTACTTTCTCGCGATCTCCCATTCGAGCTCTCTTTCGATGTACGCAAAGACATCCGCGTGATAAAGGGTGTTCTGTGCCGGCACGGTGGTACCGTGGATCGAAAAAATGGTGAGTGCACCGGCAGGGATGTAGGCACCGCTTTCCGCATCAAGGCAGTCAACGCGTACCATATGCATCGTGGGATTCACCGCCTTGCGGATGTCCCTCGCCTTTTCGATATCGGCGTTTCGATTGGCCCGATAGGCCGAGATGCTGCGGTTGCGCGTAAAGCCGCAGACTTCCGTACTCCCCATGGCAACCCTGGCGGGTCTTCTACTGTTGTATGCGTCAATGATGGCGGCGGCGATCTGTCCGGTTACAAAGTCGAAAAATTTCATGTCCAGCCCGCCCGCGTTTGCCGTGTGCATCAGGTAAAAATTGCTTCCCGACAGGTTGCCGGGGCCGGAATGCGTGTGGGTCGCCGATAGCATGATACCTCTCAGGTCCAGGTCGGTCTTCCCAGCCACCAGTTCGGCAACCCTGCGATGCACCAATTCGGAACCCGTCAGGAGATCGCACTGGACCAGGGCCACGGGCCCTTTATCCAAGGGCTTAAGGTAGATGACGCGTGCATACAGGCGTGTACGGAAGCCCCTTCCGTAATTTCCATTGGCTGAATAACCCGCCATGGGCATGCCCGGCCGCGGGGTAATGTCCGCTCTGCCGACACCGGCCAAAAGCGACATATTGCGCTCTGAAACCAGGGGCGTCGCATGACGAACCACCAGATTGACGGATGAACTGCAGCCTATTGCGATGCATGCGGCCAGTAAAACAACGACACTCGTCATCCCTCGCAACATTTTCAACCTCCTGTGTTTTTACGTAAATGAGATCCTTCCATGGCATGAAAATCGGAAAGTGATTGTATGTTAGCATTATGATACACGAATGCAGATCCGTAAAGCACTTTTTTGATCCTGGGTGGTTAAATCCATTGATGCTATATAGCGATGTTGTTCGAAAAATTTTTTTAACTTGTAGACAGTTGGTCTGTCATGGTACTGAAATAGTCTGACTGAAGGAGGACACAAATGAACCCTTACGAAAAATTAAGAGAAATACTGGACGCTCATCCCGCCACCGCCCCAAAAACAGAATCGATTGATCAGATACTGCGCACCCTTTTCACACCCCAAGAAGCAAACATTGCCATCCATATGAATTACAAACCGAAAAAGGCGGCCGCCATTGCGAAGCTGGTTGGCCTCGAGATAGTCAGGGTCCAAAACAGCCTTGAAAACATGGCCAATAAAGGCATCATTTTCTCCCGTCGAAAAAATGGTGATGTATCCTATGGCCTAGTGCCTCTTATCCCCGGCGTCTTTGAGTTTCCCTTCATGAAGGGAGGCGGGACACCCATGCATGACCGTCTCGGCAAGCTCTGGGAAGAATACCATCATGAGAGCCTGGGGACTTCCTTTGCCGGAAATCCTACGCCGCTCATGCGGGTGGTTCCCGTGGAAAAATCAATAACAGCACAGAACCGTATTCATCCTTATGAAGAAGTTAAACGTTTCATTCATAACGCCAATTTCATTGCTTTGGCCAATTGTGCCTGCCGGATCAGCGTAGGCAAGTGTGACAAGCCAAAAGAAGTATGTCTGATTTTTGACGGGACGGGAGAGTTTCTGGTGGAACGCGGCTTTGCACGCCAAATCACAAAAGAAGAAGGACTAAACGTATTGGATATATCCGAAGAAGCAGGACTCGTGCACACCAGCAACAACAGTGCCGAAAAAGCCAGTCTCATCTGCAACTGCTGTCCGTGCTGCTGCACCATATTGCGGGGGAAGACACAGCTGAAACACCCCCACGCATTTGAACCCAGCCGGTTTGCCGCCTTCGTGAAAAAGGATGACTGCTCAGGATGTGGCATCTGTGAAGAAGAGCGCTGCCCTGTAAAAGCCATCACCATGAACGATAATATTGCCTGCGTTAATCAGGACGAATGTATTGGTTGCGGGTTATGTGTGACGGGCTGTCCTGTTGATGCCATAGAACTGGTTGAAAGAAAGCAGGTGCCAACCATTCCGGCAACGATTCAGGACATGGCCGTGAAGGTTCTTCAGGAGAAAGGCCGGCTGGACGCTTTTATGAAAGTCATGCAGGGTTAGAACCGACACGGCAAGGTTTCTCTTTCATGACCTTGAAGGTCCGATTTTTACACATGAAGGTTGCCAAAAGCATTGAGCCTCTCCGGTCATTTCGCAGATACTTAAACACGTACATTGCGGAGAATCAGAAAAAATATGCATGAACTTCCCATTACGGAAAGCATTTTAAACATTGTGCTCAGGCACGCGGCCAAAAACAACGTCCGGCAAGTCGTGGCTATTCATCTGCGGATCGGAAAACTAAGCGATCTCGAAGACGAATGGATCCAGCATTATTTTGATTATTTAAGCAAAGGCACTGTGGCACAGGGCGCAAAACTGATCATTGAACGCACACCGATCATCTTACAGTGCAACAGCTGCAAAACATCCTACGAAGCGGACGTGGCAACGATCGGCGATACCGTCTGTCCCGCCTGCGGTCAAACGGACAGCACGTTTATTTCCGGACGGGAATACTACATCAAGGACATGGAGGTGCAGTGATGGAAGAAGTTAGACTCATTGAAGTCAAAGAAGAAATTCTGGCCGACAATAACGAGGTGGCGGCAGGCGTCCGCGATCAACTTCGCAATAAAAAGACCCTGCTCGTCAATTTAATGTCCTCTCCGGGTTCAGGCAAGACCAGCCTCATTCTCCGCACCGTTGAAGGTCTGAAACAGGGCCTGAAGATAGGTGTCATCGAAGCGGACATTGATTCCAAGGTGGACGCGGAAAAGGTGGCCGCCAGGGGAATTCCTGCAATCCAGCTCCGGACCGGCGGTTTTTGTCATCTCGACGCAACGATGGTCACACAGGGAATTGATGCTCTTGCAGAAAATGATTTGGATCTGATCATAATTGAAAATGTAGGCAACCTGGTTTGCCCCGCCGAATTTGACACGGGTGCGCACATAAACGTAATGATCCTGAGCGTTCCAGAAGGCGACGACAAGCCCCTTAAATATCCCCTCATGTTCAGCATCTGCAATGTCCTTCTGGTCAACAAGGTCGACTACCTTTCATTGAGCGATTTCGATATGGCCGCTCTGCGCAAAAGGGTCCTTGCCTTGAATCCCAATATCAAAATCATTGAAGTCTCCTGCAAAACAGGCACGGGTATTGATCAATGGATTACCTGGCTTGGACAGGAAGTGGAATCATTTCGTTCGCGTCAATAACTGATTGAACATCGTCCGGAAAATGATCCATGGCCTGAACAGCATGGATTGACGCATTGTTGTTATCAATTTTGTTTTTTCTTTGGCGGAATCCTCACGACTCTTTCTTTGCCCTTGACCATGGTTATTGCGTTTTGCGGGCAGAAATGAGCGCACACCCCGCACCCGATACATCGTTCTTCTTTCCTGCGGGCTTTTTTGTCGTCGTTTAAATAAGCTGCATAGGTATGGCATTTCTCAACACATGTGCCGCATCCAATGCACAGATCATCGTTCACCATAGAGATAAAACTGGTCACGTTCGCTATGGGTGCGAGCATATTATCGACCCCGTTGCCGCAACAGCATCTGCAACAGTTGCAAATACTGGTTTCATCCTTACTCGTATCGAAATTCGGATGATAGGCCTTATGCACAAGTCCCGCCTCCTCTGCACGCTTTAAAACCCTCAGCGCTTCGTCTTTGGTAATCATCCTTGAAAACCCCTGCTCCGATGTGAATCTCGCTGATTTGCCAAATGTGAAGCACGTTTCCCTCTCGTTCGTCTGTTTGCAGGGAGTCCCCTGGATATCTTTGTAGTGACGGCAGAAGCAGTGCCCCAGCGCAATTGCGTCGAATTTCGCGATGAGTTCCTCAACCCTTTGAGATGGCACGATCCTGTCAATGCCCGTTTCCAGATCCTCGTTGATGACGATTTTCACGGGCTCATTCCTGGGTTGGTTTTCAAAAACCGGGACGGTCCTGTCGATGGGCGGCGTTGTCATGAGCATTGGTATGATCGCATCATAATTTGCCTGGACCATGCTATCCAGTTCCGAAAAAAGTTTATTGAATAAAGCGGCAATTTCTTTGTTCCGTTCAGAAATCTCCAGCTTGCCCATGA
>JAQVLL010000187.1 GCA_028704195.1 Smithellaceae bacterium | reverse complement strand
GTGGAGAGCCTGGCGGCGGCAATCGGCGAAGAGAGGGTCACAATTGAAGATGTTTACGAACCTTACCTGATCCAGGAAGGCTATCTGCAGAGAACCTCGAGGGGCAGGGTGGCCTGTCCCAGGGCATACGAACACTTCGGCCTGAAAGCATCGGGAGCCCAGAAGGAACTGTTTTAATCTTGCTCACACTGGCCACGCACGATCTATCCTCTCAAGGAATTGAGAACGTACGGCCATACCGTGACAGGTCTGTTTTACAATCCCGACATTCATCCCTATCATGAACATTTGCGACGTAAACAAACCCTGCGGGAATATGCCGGGGGAATTCTGCTGAATGTCGTCTGGCCGGACGGCTGTCCGATGGAGGAGTTTTTGAGACCGGTGGCCACAGGCATGAAGACCGATGTGTTTATTATCTTATAGACCGAATGAAATTTACGGCCGAGCAGGTAAAAAAGATCATGATAACGCCTTTACGTCCGCTCTGTTGTACAGCCGATATCAGAAACATGATTTGATCAGGCAGATCGGCGAAACGCTGAGCCGTCAGCTGGGAGTCCCCTTTTCTCATCAGGATTTTCGCTTCGGGTGGAATGACGGGGTTAAGATATCCAGGGTGACGGGGATGTTCCGCTATACGTATTGCGTCTGTATTTACAGTAAAAAAGAAATATACTGTACGTAAATTTTCATTTTCTGATCTGTGGTTTCAAATTTTTATTATGTGTGGTATTTTAGACACAATATCGAGTGGTTTGCGCAGGACCGACCGGAATCGTTAAATCTAAATATTAAATAATTACAATTAGTTATTTGTTATTATAAGCCATGGTCAATGATTGGTATATTAATTGCTCATTATGCCTTCAATCAAGAATAAGGTTGTATATGCATTTACAGCGAACACTTAAAAAAGAGATTGTATGCGCGAGCATCGGCTTGCATACCGGCCGCAAGGTCAACATGAAGATTAAGCCGGCTCCTGTGGATACCGGTGTGTTGTTCATCCGAGCCGACTTACCCGATGCCAGACCCATTCCTGCAGACTTCAAGATGGTATGTGATACCACTCTGGCCACTTCTCTGGGGTATGATGGCGTCAGTGTTTCAACCGTAGAGCATATTTTGTCGGCTTTCAGCGGAATGGGAGTTGATAACGCCTTGATCGAACTGGATTCTTTTGAGGTTCCGATCATGGACGGCAGTTCCAGGCCGTTTGTCGAGATGCTCAAGGGAGTGGGAACGCGGCCGCAGGGTAAGTTAAAAAAAATGCTCGTCATCAAAAAACCTGTGTCCGTAAAAAATGAAGAGGGAAGGGCAATGCTGGTTCCCTCTGACGAATTTAAAATAACTTATGACATTGATTTTGCGCATAAGGCAATCGGTCGCCAATCCTACAGTTTTGTTTTTTCCGATAAAAATTATCAGGATGATATTTGCCAGGCGAGAACGTTCGGCTTTCTGAAAGAAGTTGAATTTTTACAGGCAAGAGGATTGGGGCTGGGCGGATCACTGGATAATGTCATCATTCTCGATGATAAAAAAATTGTCAATAAAAGTGGTCTGCGCATGCCCGATGAATTTGTCAAACATAAAATACTGGATGCCATCGGAGATTTATTTTTACTGGGGATGCCGATCATCGGTCATTTTGTGGCCTATAAATCAGGCCACAGGCTGAATAATCTCTTATTAAGAGAGCTTATGCTTCAGGAAAATTCCTGGGACATTATCACGTCACAGGATCAAAGACAGTCAACCAGATACACCTCGTGTAAGATTCCCTCTTTTACTATTCTGGATGCCGTACAGATTTAGGGTCTTTCAATCGTCAAAATCCTTCAGCGGCATAAATTAACTTGATTTTTATCGACAGGTTACCTAGTATAATTCATTAAAAATTAATCCGTGCACGGGGGACTTTTTATAAATTCGCCATTGAAATAAGCCCCTTAGCCTAAAGGCATGAGGAAACACATGAATGGCTGCTTTGGAACTTCTAATGCAAACTGTGTGCACATTTTCATAGAAAGAAACGAATGATATGAAAAACAGGATGGATTTTTTGGGAAGGTTACTGTGCACCTGTTTGTGCCTGATTGCCATAACGGCTGGTTTACCTGCAGATGCAAAAGCGGCGGTCAAGCCCCGATTAGTTGATATGTTAATAACCAGCAATATGCAGAATGTGCTTCTATATGCCAGGTTGGTGGATTGCTTCAGAGCGGATGTGGAAGCAGCGATCCTGGCCGGTGTTCCGGCGGTTTTCACGATTTACCTGGATGTTTATCAGGAAAGACCCTATCGATGGGATACAAAGATTGCCACCAGAGAAATTCGACGCACAATCAAGTACGATAATTTAAAGAAAACATTTTCCATTACGACAAACGGCAACAGTCAACCGGTATTGTTTACTGATTTTCAAAGCGCGCAAAAAACAATGTCGGATCTGAACGGAATTTCCGTGGTTCCTCTTTCCAGGTTGACGAAAAATCATCTCTACTACGCACAGGTTCATGTTAAAATCGATAAGATCCAGCTGCCCTTCTACATGGAATATGTTTTTGTTTTTGTATCCTATTGGGATTTTAAAACACCGACGTATAAAATAAGATTTTCCTATTGATCATCAGTCGAATATCCATTGGAAAGTTGATCCGATCAACTAATGAAGATTAAAAAAAAATCTACAAGCTCCCATATCGACGAAAGAGAATTAAGAAAACGACGACGTGAACGCATTATCATGCTGGTTGTCGCTTTTCTGGCAATTGCATTTACCATTCTGGCCAGTCAGTTTTCCGACCGGGGAGACCTCCCCATTTCGGCGAACATTCTGGTCTATGGCTTGACCAGTATTAATATCATCCTGATTCTGCTTTTAATTTTCCTCATTGTCCGCAATATTTTTAAATTGTTTTCCGAGCGGCGCAAAGGCGTTATCGGATCCAAGTTGCGAACCAAACTGGTTGTTGCGTTTGTCGGTCTTTCCCTGGTTCCGACGATTTTGCTTTTCCTGTTTGCCATCAACTTTCTTTCTTATTCCATAGAATTCTGGTTCAACATTAAAATTGGTGATGCCTTGAACCGGTCGCTGGAAGTTGCCCAGCTCTACTACACTCAAGCCGAGGAAATGGCCAAGTTCAATGCCCGTCAAATCAGCGCGGATATAACCAAAAACCGTCTCTACGAAGATGACAAAACCGAATATTTAAACAGTCTGCTCTCGCAGCGTCAGAAGAATTACAAGGTTGGCAAGGTTGAAGCTTTCTTTGATTTTAAAAAAGAGAGCATTGTCTTTGCCGATGCCGAAAACCCATCGGTGCCTGCCATTGAGCTTTCCCCGAAAATGCTGGAGGATATTTACTCCGGCAAAGAAATATCCACTATTGTTCCCACCAGCATCGGGGAGTCGATTGTGGGCATCGTGCCGGTTTTTTCCTATGCCGTCCCGACGGAAGTGATCGGCCGCGTTTCCATCAGCTACAGTGTGCCTCAGGGATTTGTCGATAAACTGCGCAGTATTGCCAATGCCTCCGAACAGTACGGGCAGATCAAGCTCTTGAAAAATCCCATCAAGTTTAACTACATTGTAACCCTGTCTATTGTGACCCTGGTCATCATCTTTCTGGCGACCTGGTTCGGGCTTTCACTTGCCCAGAGCATCACAAATCCTATTCAGGACCTTGTGTCGGCGACCAACAGAATTACTCAGGGGGATCTGACGAGCCGAATTGATATTGATGCCGATGACGAGATCGGTCTTCTGGTCAAATCGTTCAATCACATGACGGAAGATTTGCAGAAAAGCAAATCGGGCCTGATCGAGGCGAATATTTCTCTGGAAGAACGCCGCAAGTACATGGCTGCCGTTTTACGAAATGTTTCCGCGGGAATTATCTCGGTGGATAAAAACGACATGATAACGACGATCAACCGCGCGGCGGAGTCCATGTTTGATATTGAAGCCTCTCAATATCTATTTCGGAATTATCGGGATCTATTGCTTGAAGAACATATTGCCTTGGTGGATGCTTTCCTTCTGGAAATGAAGGAGAGTAATGAGCGAATACTGCAAAAACAGCTGGAGTTGACGTTGCGCGACAGGTCGTTAACCATCCTGCTGACCATCACTACCATTGAAGATGAAGAAGGAAAGGATTCGGGCATCGTTATTGTGTTCGAGGATTTGACGGAATTGCAGAAGGCGGAACGCGCCGCGGCCTGGCGGGAAGTAGCCAGACGCATGGCGCATGAAATTAAAAATCCGCTCACGCCTGTCCAGCTCTCCGCGCAAAGACTGCAACGTAAATACGGAGACAAGCTGGGGGAGGACGGTTCCGTTTTCAAGGAGTGCACGCAAACGATTATCGATCAGGTAGACGTGCTCAAAAATCTGGTCAATGAATTTTCCCGCTATGCGCGTATGCCTGTGACGACGCTTTCTCTCAATGATCTCAATGAGGTCGTAACCGAGGCGGTGCCGCTCTTTGTGGACGCGCATAAGGACATTCATTTTGAGTTCCGGCCGGCGGAAGGATTGCCGAAATTCAATCTGGATGCCGAACAGATCAACCGGGTCATGATAAACCTGCTGGACAATGCCGTAGCTTCCATTAACAAGAAAACGGGACATATCGGGGTCATTATCCGGTATGATGAGTCGCGCAGGAAGGTAACCGTTGCGGTTGCCGACGACGGGGCCGGCGTACCGGCAAGCTACAAGCGCAAAGTGTTCGAACCTTACTTTTCCACGAAGAAAGCGGGAACGGGACTCGGACTGGCTATCGTCAGCTCGATCATAGCCGACCATAAAGGTGAAGTTACCGTAAGTGACAACTATCCGACGGGAACCATCGTATCTTTTCAGTTGCCGGTTGGGGATG
>JAQVLL010000186.1 GCA_028704195.1 Smithellaceae bacterium | reverse complement strand
ACGATGATGTTGCCGTGTATTTCCTTTACCTCGCCGGATACCGCATCGGTGGCTTTGACTCCGATGCAGCGACCATGGGACTTGACGATTTCCGTCACCTTGTGACGAATGAAACTCAAACCGCCCTTGATCTCCGATGTTCGCATATTGAGCATACATAAGCGGAAGGGATCAATCGAACAATCGGGAACCCTGATGGCTTCTTCCGTGTCCGGGTTGAGATTGGGTACCAGATCAAGCGCTTTGGTAGAGGACATGATTTCTGTCGGAATGCCAATCTCTTCACAGCTTCTCAGGAATCGCTCCCGGAAAATTTTGGAATCTCCCTGCAGGCGAACAAACAGACCGCCGGTCGGTTCAACGCATTTTTCCCCAATCCGGCGAAGGATCATATTTTCGTCGTAACATTCCTTTGCTGCAATGGCGTCGGATACCACATAACGGCCGCCACTGTGTAAAAGGCCATGGCAGGCGCCGGTTGCCCCTGCAGCGTAGTCACCTTTTTCGATCAGGCAGTGCGGAATGCCGCGAAGCGCAAGGTCCCTGGCGATGCCGCATCCGGTAGCACCCCCGCCAATAATAATGACGTCCGTCTTGATCATCTAAACCAGACCTTCCCCCTTTGCTTGAACCTTGCCCCTTGCCCCTTGAACCTTGTGTTATTCTTCCTCCCAGCTTCGGGCGCGTTCCACTGCCTTTTTCCACCGGGCATAAAGTTTTTGCCTTTTTTCTTCGTTCATTGCAGGCTGAAAGCGGCGATCCACTTTCCGCTTTTGGGCGATCACGGTCTGGTCTTTCCAGAATCCCGTGGCCAGCCCCGCCAGGTAGGCGGCTCCCAGCGCAGTTGTTTCGATGATTTCCGGACGTTCTACCGGCACATCCAGAATATCGGCCTGAAACTGCATCAGGAAGTTATTGGCGCATGCTCCTCCATCGACGCGCAGTTCACACAAGTCAATGCCGCATTCGTCGCGCATCAGTTCCAGAACATCACGGGTCTGATAAGCGATGGATTCCAGCGTGGCGCGAATGATATGATTGCGGTTGGTTCCGCGCGTGAGTCCGACAATGGCACCGCGGGCGTACATATCCCAGTAGGGAGCGCCCAATCCCACGAAAGCAGGCACCACATAAACACCCTGGGAATCCGGGACCTTTGTAGCGAAATATTCGCTGTCACGAGCGTCGTAGATGACGCGCAGGCTGTCCCGCAGCCATTGAATCGCGGCGCCGGCCACGAAAATGCTGCCTTCAAGGGCGTATTCCACTTTGCCGTTCACTCCCCAGGCAATGGTGGTCAGAAGGCCGTGCCGCGAATGGGGAATCGTCTCACCGGTCAGCATGAGCATGAAGCATCCCGTGCCGTAAGTGTTTTTGACCATGCCGGGTGTGTAGCAGGCCTGGCCGAAGAGAGCCGCCTGCTGGTCGCCGGCTACCCCGGCGATGGGGATTTCCGCGCCCAGTACCCTCGCGTCGGTCACGCCATAAACGGCGGATGAAGGCTTGACCTCCGGCAGCATGCAGGCGGGAATGTCAAGTTTATTTAATATGGTTTCATCCCATTTCAAATCTTTGATGTTGTAAAGCATTGTGCGAGACGCATTCGAGTAATCGGTGACGTGAACCTTCCCCCGTGTGAGGTTCCAGATGATCCAGGTGTCAACATTGCCGAAAAGCAGTTCGCCCTTTTGCGCCCGGGCACGGGCCCCTTCAACATGATCGAGAATCCATTTCAGTTTGGTTCCCGAAAAATACGCGTCCAGCACCAAGCCCGTATTTTCACGGATGTATTCTTCCAGTCCCTCTGCCTTTAATTCATCGCAGATTGAAGCGGTGCGGCGGCACTGCCAGACGATGGCGTTATAAACCGGCTTGCCTGTGGATTTGTCCCAGACAATGGTGGTTTCCCGCTGATTGGTAATGCCGATCGCAGCGATTTCTTCGGGCGCAATGCCTGCGGTGGCAAGCACTTCGCTAGCGACGCCGCGCTGTGAGCCCCATATTTCCATGGGATCATGCTCTACCCAGCCGGCCTGCGGATAGATCTGCGTAAATTCATTCTGTGCAATTTTGACTGCCTCGCCTTCGGAGTTGTAGATGACAGCTCGCGAACTGGTCGTGCCCTGATCAAGGGCCAAAATATAGGATTTACTCATTGTCCGACTCCCGGGAATGAAAATTTTGTGTTTGATTTCCTTATGACATAATCTCTTTTTTTTTGCCAAAGAAAAAAGGAAAAAACAGGAAGGCCGTCGTTAAAAAATCGTGTAGCCATCATGATGACAGGCATGCCCCTTATCTGCAAAAAATTCGAAGATCAGGCAAAGCGGCGGCAGCCTTGGTATTTCTGCTTCACCGGGTTTTTCCGGTGATCTGTGCAAAAGAAAATTAACTTGAAGCTTCCTGCTGTGGTTCCTGCATTGTTCCTCAACAACGAGAATCTCGAATCAGCGCAAGATCCTGATCATAGGTCATGCTTTCCTTGCGGTAAAAAGGAGATTGATTTTTCAATGCATTCCGGTTAGAATTTTTACGCAAAAGAAAAATCAGCAGGCATGTATGAATTGCCAGGCAGGTAAAGAATCGTTTTTACAACATCAGGATAATTATCGGACATGCGCCCGCGGCGCTGAAGATGGAGGCTTATCATGAAAAAACACCTGTTTTTTTTACTGGCGCTGGTCCTGATATTTTCAGGGACGGTGTACGCCGATTTGTATAGCTGGGAAGATGAATCCGGCGTGAAGCATTTTACGGATTATCCGCCTGCAGTGAAGAAAGGCAAAAATGTAAAAGTGCTACAGAATGATTCCGGCACAAGTGAAGAAAAGCCATCGCCTGATGCAGAAAAAGCGCCGTCCATCAAGCTATTCACAAAAAATGATTGTCCGGACTGTGACAAAGCCAGGGAATATTTAACTTCCCAAAAACTCGCCTTTACGGAATATAACATGGACACGGACCCGAAGTCGGCAGCCGCCAGAAAAGAGATCGATGACGGAGATGATGTTCCCTTTGCCGTTGTTGGAAGGAGTCACGTTTACGGATTTTCTGAAACAGTCTATCAGAGGGCGCTCAAACAGTCACGATGATGAAGACGGCTGTTTATGTTTATACGGGAACGGGGAATTCCCTCTGGGCCGCCAGAGAACTTGCAAACCGAATCGGCCCCTCTGAGCTGATTTCGCTCAACCGTCAACAAAAGCAATTTCCTCCCTGTGAAGCGGATGTTATCGGTCTGGTTTTCCCGGTGCATATCTGGGGAGTGCCACCGCCCGTTACGAAGTTCCTTGATCTCATCAAAACGAATCCAACGCCGTATGTTTTTGCCGTGGCCGTCAATGCCGGTCAGGTTGCCGCAACACTGATCCAGTTGAAGAAACTACTGCAGGCAAAGAATCTTGATCTTTCCTGCGGGTTTTCCATCGATCTGCCCAGCAATTATATCCCGTGGGGCGGCGCCATTACGCCACCAAAGCAGCAAAAAAAAATATCGGCAGCGCTTGAAAAAATTGAACGGATTGCTGGAATTGTCCGCAATAAAGAAGATCTGCCTGTGGAAAAAGGGCCTCTGTGGCAGAATATATTTTTTTCACTGATCTACAAGAAATCCCTGCCCCATATCGCCTCAATGGATAAATCCTTTTTTTTCGATGAAAAATGTTCCTCATGCGGCGTTTGCGCAAAAATCTGCCCGGCCCGGAATATCCTTATGGACGGGGGAAAGCCCGTTTGGCAGCGCCGCTGCGAACAGTGTTTTGCCTGCATTCAATGGTGTCCCGAGGAGGCGATTCAGTACGGGAAAGGTACACGCAAAAAGAAACGTTATCATCATCCTGATATATCGCTGAAGGATATGCTGGCATGTGCCGAAGGGAAAAATCCCTGACAGTGCCATACGGGAAAAACGATCGGCTCTATCTGACTGCAATAATATCCTGTCTTCAACGGAAATGGAAAATCCGGGATCAGGCAGATGGTTTGTTGTTCCGGTTCAGGATCATTTCCCAGATCATCAGGACAGCTCCGATGGTGATGGCGGAATCCGCCACATTAAACGCAGGCCAGTGTATTGTTCCGATATAGACATCCAGAAAATCTACAACAGCGCCAAATCGCAGCCTGTCGATCAGGTTCCCGACGGCCCCGCCAAAAATCAGGGTCAGGGAACTCACCAACATCAGGTTGCGGGGATTGCTTTTGACAAGATAATAAGCGATCAGACTCGCTGCCAGAACCGTGATCCCGGTAAAGAAAACATAGCGAAACGTCTCGGAAGCTTCTGCCAGAAAACCGAATGCGGCGCCGGGGTTCATGACATAGACCAGATTAAAGAACCCGTTGATGACCGGATAGGATTCATGAAGAACAAACCTTGAAGTGATGGCGGATTTTGTAATCTGATCCAGAGCAAGGATGACTGCCGCCCCCAAAAGAAAAATGAAAATATTTTTTTTCAAAATGATAATCCTTAATCTAAAAGTCAAAAAGTTAGAATCAGGCTGATAGGCTGTAGGCTGTCAGCCAACCAGTAACTACAACTTTTAATAATTACTCCGTCGAATAAATATATCAAAGGGCGTCATGCAGGACTTGACGTGTGATCTTGTGTGACCTCGCTTGACCGTAAGGTTACCAGGTTATCCGGCCTGCAGTATATTCCTGGATTCCCGCTTTCGCGGGACTTGACGTGTGATCTTGTGTGACCTCGCTTGACCGTAAGGTTACCAGGTTATCCGGCCTGCAGTATATTCCTGGATTCCCGCTTTCGCGAGACCTTATGATAAAAAATTACAAAGGCAAGTCTCAATTATAAATGGTATATTTTGTTCACCAAAACACAAATAAACCTAAAGGAGACTTGCCATGGATAAAGGTAACAAACTTAATTTCAGT
>JAQVLL010000185.1 GCA_028704195.1 Smithellaceae bacterium | reverse complement strand
ATGGCTGACCAGAACAGGCAGGCCGTGATACGGCATGGTTTTGTACCGGTAAAAGCAGCCGCCCGAAAACCCTTTCGCTTCAATCCGGTTAACGCGGCAAAGATCGCGAACGAGATGATCGGCGAACCGTATGGGTGGGGAGGTCTTTACGGCAGGCGAGATTGTTCTGCTATGACGCGGGATTTTTTTGCCGTCTTCGGTATCTGGCTTACCCGACACTCTTCAAGCCAGGTGAAAAAAGCAGGCTTATATGTTGATCTGCGGGGCCTTTCACCGGAAGAAAAGAAAAGATCCATCATTGAAAGGGGCATCCCTTATCTGACCCTTTTATGGCGCAGGGGCCATATCATGGTGTATATCGGACACACAGACGGCAGGGTCCTCATCTTTCATAATATGTGGGGGGTCCGGACAAGAGATCATCTCGGACGTGATGGACGGAAAATTGTCGGGCAGGCAGTCATAACGACTTTGATGCCGGGGCGGGAGTTACCCGATTTCGACCCGTCCGTCGGGTCCTATATTGACCACATTGCGGTCATGAATATTCTAATTCCCGCAAACCAGGAATCATCAACTCAATGAACAAATATAAAATTATTCTGGAATATGACGGCACCGGCTACAGCGGCTGGCAGGCGCAGAAAAACGCCAGAAGCATCCAGGGCACGCTGATGGAAGCGGCGCAAAAATTCCTGAACATGCCAGCGGTGGCAAATGCGCACTCAAATGCATACCGCGGCGGCAGGAAGGAGGCACCGCAGACGGATCAATCCATGCACCGAAGAACCGGTGATCCCCCAGCCGGGGGGCGTGGCGGAGCCGACAAAGGCAGGCAGGTGACTGCGAATTGGCTCGATATTCAGGGAGCGGGGCGAACAGACGCCGGTGTCCACGCACTTGGACAAACCGCTCACCTGGAATGCGCGCACAAACTCGACTGTGAAACACTGCGGATGGGACTCAACGACCACCTTCCCGCAAATATCAACGTCCTGTCGGTACAAAACGCTCATCCCCGTTTTCACGCCCGCCATTCGGCCGTCAGCCGCAGTTACCTGTACCTGATCGCCTTACGGCGCACGGCTTTCGGTAAAAAATACGTCTGGTGGGTCAGAGATAAGCTCCATATGGATAAAATGCGAAAAGCACTGTCCGTTTTCAAGGGATTTCACGATTTCACGTCTTTCGCCGATAAGAGAATGGAAAAGAACTCTTCAACAAAAGTTTTGGTCGAAAGCATCGAGCTGAAAGAATTTAACAGCCTGATGGCCGTTCGCATCACCGGCTCCCATTTTTTATGGAAAATGGTCAGGCGCATTGTCGGAATGACCGTGGAAGCCGGACGCGGCAATATATCAGCCAGGGAATTGGAGCAGATGCTTGTGGCTGTTTCTGATGTACCTGCCCGTCATACAGCCCCGCCTTCAGGGCTTTTCCTGGAAAAAGTATTGTATGAAGGCGACAAACTGCCGCCCATTCAGCCACCGATTCATTTGTTGTAGAAACCTTTCCGGTGGGTCCCGTATCCAGCCGCCATTTTATCAGAAAAACATTGACATACAGCGGGAACTTCCATATATTCCCGCTGCCGGAAAATGCTTTTTACCGGGCTTAGCCTGTCAAAAAAAGCTTTCTTCTGCCGGCAGGCGGCGGATAAACGCGTTTCTTGCTAAATCGTTCAAAAATCAGACTTATACAAACCACACAGCGACAGGTCAGGCAGCCCTATGGATAATGTCATAAAAAAGGGACCGACAAATTTGGAGACGCTCAAAGGGCTGATCAGCCGCCACCGCGAATTTGACATCATCGATCTGTTTTCAGACATGCACCCGGTGGATATTGCCCACCTGATCGACGAACTTGAAGAAGACGACCGTCTGCAGCTATTTTCCCTGCTGGATGTGGAAAAAGCTTCCGATGTTATCCTCGAGCTTTCCGACAGTTCCAGAGAGAAGATCATTGAAGACCTTTCCAATGAAAAACTGACGCACATCATCGAAGAGATGGAATCGGACGATAAAGCCGACATCATCGCCGAGCTCTCCGACGACCAGGCCAAGGCCGTTCTTGACGCCATCGAACCCGAAGAATCCGAGGAAGTCAAAGAACTGCTTCAATACCGCGAGGACACTGCCGGCGGCATCATGCAGTCAGAACTGGTCTCGGTAAATAAACACGCCACCGTCAACGACGCCTTTCAGGCGGTTGTGGACGCCAAGGACGAAATGGAAAACATCCACAACATTTTCGTTGTGGACGAAGAAGACAGGCTGATCGGCACGGTGCCCCTGCAGAACCTGATCACCATAAAACGGTTCACCCCCATTCTGGACGTCATCGATGAGGACATCCCCAGCGTCAACGTGGAAATGGACCAGGAAGAAGTGGCGCGTCTCTTCGAAAAATACGACCTCATTTCCGTTGGCGTTGTGGACAAAGAACAACATCTGCTGGGACGAATCACCTTTGACGACATCATGGACACCGTACAGGAAGAAACGTCCGAAGATATTTATCGAATCGCGGGACTGGGGCACGACGACACCATTTTCAACAAGACCCTTGACTCCGTCAAAAAACGTCTCCCCTGGCTCTATCTCAATCTCCTGACGGCACTGACATCCGTACTGGTCATCGGCTTTTTCGAGGACACGATCAAACTCATGGTGGCACTGGTCTTTTTTATGCCGGTGATTGCAGGTCTCGGCGGCAATGCGGGGGGGCAGACCCTGGCCCTGATCATTCGCGGAATTGCGCTGGGAGAAGTCACATTCGAAAACGCCAGGCGTGTCCTTGCCCGTCAGATCGCGGTGGGGGTAACCAACGGCATTGCCGTGGGCACGGTTATCGCTGTTATCGCGTATTTCTGGAAAGGCATCCCCATTTTGGGATTGGTCATTGGTCTATCCATGATCATCAGTGTTTTTGCAGGCACCATGGTTGGTGTCATGATTCCTCTCGCCCTGAAAAGGCTTAATCTTGACCCGGCTCTGGGTTCCAATATTCTGCTTACGGCTTTCACCGACGCATTCGGTTTTTTCTCATACCTGATGCTGGCAACCATTTTTATGAAAAGGCTGATTTGATCCGCCCGCTGAACCGGAAAGTCAACGAAACCGCTATGACTGAGCTTCAAAATACTTTTTATCCCGAATCACGATGTGTCGCCCGCAGCCGGGACAATTGATACCGGGTTTAGAATTCATGGCGGACACGTTTTTCCCGCAATAAGGACATTTCCCCCTGATCAGGGAACGCGCAATCAGCGGATAAGCAACGCCGGCCAAAATCAAAGGGATACCGACAATGAGCCCTACGCCCGTCAGGCTGACCATAATGCCTATAGCAATCAGAATAAAACCTATGGCTGTTCCGGTCAAGCCCCCCACCGGCTTTCCCCTGCCACCGTCGTTTTTCGCTTCAGCGGATTTGTCCGTATTCATCATCATTCTCCTGTTAATCAAAAAACCCTGGAATTGCTGATCCCTTCATAAACAGATTAATGTCCCTGCGCCTTTTTGTCCGAAAAGTATAGAAACACAGGAGCTTTACTGTCAAGAAAATAATAGCTAATTCATTGGAAATATTTATATTTATAAAAATCGATCCACAGACAGCATGTAATTTTTTGCGACTTTTTGATCTAAATGTGCTAGCTTTCCCATGCAATAGCCGGGGACAACCCCCTATTGGGACAGGGAAGGAAACACCATGGACAAAATCGCTGAGTTCAGAACAATCGTTGAGAACCCTTATTCATATCTGCAAAAAGTCAAAGACGAAAACGGCAAAAAAGTAATCGGCTATGTCTGTTCGTACGCGCCGGAAGAATTGATCTATGCAGCAGGCGCGCTGCCGGTCAGGCTGTTCGGCTCCGATTCCATCATTCACCGCGCCGACCTCCACCTGCAATCCTACTGCTGTTCACTGGTGCGCGGAATTCTGGAAGAAGCGCTTTCAGGGCGGCTGGATCTTCTCGACGGAATGGTTTTCCCGCACACCTGCGATTCCATCCAGCGTTTATCGGACGTCTGGCGGCTTAATCTTGTAAAGTCTTTTCATGCCGATGTCGTCCTGCCGGTGAAACTCACCACACCCAGCGCTAAAAGTTACCTGATCGACGTTCTGAAAAAATTCAAAACCGACCTGGAGCGATGGCTGAACATAAAAATAACGGATACAGAGCTGACCCGCGCTGTAAAAACCTACAACGCCATCCGCTCCCTGATGACGCGGCTTTACCGTCTACGCTGTGAAAATCCGCAAACCATCAGCGGACAGGATTTTCACATTCTGATCCGGGCGGCCATGATTGTGGAGCGCGATCATTTTCTTGAAGCGCTGACGGCGATTACAGCAGATCTTGAAAAAACCGCGTCTGAAAAAAAATCAACCGGCGTCAAAAGACTGGTATTGTCCGGAGGCATCTGTAATCACCCGGATGTCTACGATGCGATTGAAAACGCTGGCGGCGTCGTGGTGGGGGACGATTTATGCACCGGTTCCCGCTATTTTGAAGGCGTCATCAATGACGGTCTGCCGCCGCTTGAAGCCATCGCTGAGAGATACGCCAAACGCGTCGTCTGTCCGGCCAAGCACTCGGGACTGACCAGCCGCGGCGAGAACCTTGTCCGAACCACCAGGGACTGCGGGGCGGATGGTGTTATTTTTATGCTTCTTAAATTCTGTGATCCGCACGCTTTTGATTATCCATACCTTAAGGAAATGCTGGATCGGGAAAAAATCCCTTCCCTGCTTCTGGAGATGGAAGAACAGACACAGGCGGGCGGACAATTGCAGACGCGGTTGGAAACATTTATCCAGATCTTGTAAACAGGCAAAGGCGGCATCATGAATAATCAAAACTCTGATTTTTTGAAAACGCTCGGGATTTATCTCTTCGGTCAGGCTAAAAAGTTGTCCCTGCAGTTTAAAAAAGCCCCGACCATGAAAA
>JAQVLL010000184.1 GCA_028704195.1 Smithellaceae bacterium | reverse complement strand
GGAATTCGGTCGCGGACAGCGCCGCAAAATCATGGCCGTTGAACTGATCAGAGTTAAACAGCACAATGGTGCGGGCCGGAAAATTCACACCCGCGGCAATCGTGGTGGTGGCAAAGATTACCCTTAGATGTCCACGGTTCATCATTTCCTCAACAAGAAGCTTCCAGGCAGGCAGTTGTCCCCCGTGGTGCGCGGCCAACCCCGCGTTCCGAAGCGCCTTGATCTGACGGTGGCTGCCAAGCGAAGGAAAACGCTCGAGAAGATCATATAAATCATCTGCAAACGCATCATTGTCTTTCAGAGGGGACAGCCCTGTCCGGCAGGCCAGCGCAGTGTCGCATTCCGCACGCGACTTCAAAAAGAAAATGGCCGGCAGAAGGTTGAACCGTTCCAGCACGCGGATGATTCCCGCGTAATCCGGTGGACGGCGGCTTTGCCGATGCCGTTGCTGACCTTTTTTCAAAAACTCGCATACGGCCGACCCGGCTTTTTTCCCGTCAAGAAAAGGGTGCAGGCAGCCGGACGGATGCAGAAACAGCGGATAAAGGGGAACAGGCCTTTTTTCTTCGCGGACCACCGTGCAGGACTTGTTACGGAAGGATGTAAGCCATGCGGCAATCTCGTCTCCATTGCCAATGGTTGCAGACAAAAGAAGAAGATTCACCCGAACAGGCAGATAGATCATGATTTCTTCCCATACCACCCCCCGGTCCGCATCACCCAGGAAATGAGCTTCATCCAGGATCACCAGATCGCAGTTCAGATCAAGTCCCTGATGCATGGCGTCGTAGAGTTGATTCCGGAGGATCTCTGTTGTCCCGACAATGATCGGCGCTTCGGTGTTTTCCCTGGTATCACCGGTAATAATTCCGACATTCTCCGGATCGAAATGCAGGCCGAACTCCACCCACTTGGAATTGGAAAGCGCCTTGAGCGGTGATGCATACCATGCACGTCCGCCTTTATTCATGATGGACAAAATAGCTTCCCTTGCAATCCAGGTTTTGCCGGAGCCGGTTGGAGCAATCACCAGGCAATCATTTTGCCCGATGGCGGACAGCGCCTGCAGTTGAAACGCGTCCGGCACAAACGGGGCGTCAGACGGCTTGCCGATCTTTGCCAGCACGTTTTTCAGGGAAGGGGCAATCTCCGGTTTCATAGAGGGAAGCAGTCCGAATTTTCTATTGGAAAACGAATGCTTATACCCTAAAGGTTTTTTCTTGTGAAATCGTTTTTCTATGGTCATGAAATACGTTTAGCACAATGGCGGATAAAGGAAAACCATTCAGTAGTGAAAGTCCATTGCGTGATTCCGGTTTTACATGTTTCATTCGTTTTTTAATCAGCATTGAACGTTTCTTTCAAAAGGATAAGTATTTATCATGCTCACCCCTGGAGAACACCACCACCATAAACCATTAGAATTTCCATATTATCAAATACTTAAAAAATATCATTCGCTGATTTATTATTTGGCATGTTTATTTCATATACATAAAGCATAAATATGAGTCATTCATTCAACGATTTAGGAGAAATGATAACCATGAAAAAAATTATGCAGATTGCCCTTTTAATCGGTTTTATTGTTTTGACCACGGCCACATTCACCTTCGCCCAGTTCAGCGCTGCCGGAGAGGAATCTTTCCCCTTCTTCCATTTCGGATGTCTGATTATCGGTGGGCTGATTATTGTATCCATGAAGCGTAAATACGATAAACTGTATTTAAGTGAAGCCATTGGTTCATTTGCCCTTTACACAATTCTGGTTGCCATTTTCACGGCACCGGTTATCGATGCGCTGAAAAACCTGATCAGCTAAACCCTTCCCTCTATATATAGCACCAGAAGTAAAAGCCCCTGCCTATTCCATGGCAGGGGTTTTTACGTTTGAGGCAGAAAAAACACTTTACAGCACCAATGATTTCATTTATTAAACTCCACGCTTATGTTTTCAATCCCGTTCACGCGGGACAAGCGTTAATTCTCCATAGCTTGCTGCGAGGTGGTTGATTATAAAGAATTCTTTCTAAAGGAGATAACAATATGGCTAAACGTGTTTACACTTTCGGGAAGGGAATCAGTGAAGGCAAAGCCGACATGAAAAACCTTCTCGGCGGCAAAGGGGCAAATCTTGCCGAAATGTCGAACCTGGGAATTCCCGTACCCTCGGGATACACGATCACAACCGACGTCTGCGTGGAATTTTACAAAAACAACAGGAAATTTCCTGCCGGTCTGGAAAAAGAAGTCACGGCGGCATTGAAAAAAGTTGAAAACTCCATGGGGACAATATTCGGAGATCCAGCCAACCCTCTTCTGCTGTCCGTCCGCTCGGGCGCTCGCGTCTCCATGCCCGGCATGATGGACACCGTTCTTAACCTCGGATTGAACGATGAGACGGTTGAAGGCATCATCCGCCAGTCAGGCAATGAGCGATTCGGCTGGGATTCCTACCGTCGATTTATCCAGATGTACGGGGATGTCGTCATGGGACTCAAACCCGAAGACAAAGACGCACACGATCCTTTCGAAGAAGTCATGGACGAATTGAAAGCGGAAAGAGGCGTCAAGGCGGATCTCGACCTGACCGTTGCCGATCTGAAAGAACTGGTCAGCCGTTTCAAGCAGCTCATCGTGAAAAAGCTCGGCCAGGCATTCCCGACGGACCCCAAAGAACAGCTCTGGGGCGCTATTGGCGCTGTTTTCATGTCGTGGAACACGGCGCGCGCCGTCCTTTACCGTAAGATGAACGGTTTTGACGACAACTGGGGGACCGCCGTCAACGTACAGGCCATGGTCTTCGGCAACCGCGGCGAAAGCTGCGCCACCGGCGTCGCCTTCACGCGCGATCCGGCGACAGGCGAAAACCTTTTCTACGGCGAATACCTGATCAATGCGCAGGGCGAAGACGTTGTCGCCGGTATCCGCACACCACAGCAGGTTACCCTGGAAGGATCCCGACGATGGGCCAAGGACAATGATGTTCCCGAAGAAGACCGGGCTGCGAAATATCCGTCGCTCGAAGAATACATGCCTGCCGCTTATAAAGATCTGGTCAATGTCTACACAAAGCTTGAACATCATTACAAGGAATTGCAGGATATCGAATTTACCATTCAGGACCAGAAACTCTGGATGTTGCAGACCCGAACCGGCAAACGCACCGCCGAAGCCGCGGTTACCATCGCGGTGGATATGGTCAACGAAAAGCTGATCGACAAGAATACGGCCCTTTTGCGCATCGATCCTTCCTCACTCGACCAGTTACTCCACCCGACGTTTGACCCCACGGCAACCCGCAATGTGATTACCAAGGGTCTACCCGCCTCTCCCGGCGCGGGAACAGGACGTGTCGTCTTCAACGCGGATGATGCCGAAGAATGGAAGCAACGCGGCGAGAAAGTCGTTCTTGTGCGGATTGAAACCTCTCCCGAAGATCTCAAGGGTATGAGCGCGGCGCAGGGCATCCTGACCCAGCGCGGCGGCATGACCTCACATGCTGCCGTTGTTGCCCGCGGCATGGGCAAATGCTGTGTCTCCGGTTGTGGCGACATTGAAATCAATTATGCCCGCAAGGAAATCAAATTTAAAACTGCCACCGTCAAAGAAGGAGACTACATTTCTCTGGACGGATCGACCGGCGAAGTGATGCTGGGTGAAGTAAAAACAAGGCCCGCGGAACTCTCCGGCAACTTCGGCATTATTATGAAATGGGCCGATGAAACCAAAAAACTGGGAATCCGCACCAACGCCGACACCCCGCATGACGCGGCCGTCGCCCGCAATTTCGGTGCGCAGGGCATTGGCCTGTGCCGCACCGAACACATGTTCTTCGAAGGCGAAAGAATCAAAGCCGTGCGCGAAATGATCCTGGCCGATGATCTGGAAGGCCGCAAGAAAGCATTGGCCAAGTTGTTGCCGATGCAGCGTGAAGACTTCTACGGCATTTTGAAAGCCATGGAAGGATACGGCGTCACCATTCGTCTGCTCGATCCGCCGCTGCATGAATTCGTTCCGCACGAAGAAGAGAGCCAGCTTGAAATGGCCAGGGAAATGGGAATTTCCGTGGAAGCCGTGAAGGCCAAAGTCAATGCGCTTCATGAATTCAACCCGATGCTGGGGCACCGTGGCTGCCGTCTGGGCATCACCTATCCCGAAATCACCGAAATGCAGGCGCGCGCCATTTTTGAAGCGGCCTGTCAACTGACCCAAGAAGGCGTGGACGCGCGGCCCGAAGTCATGGTTCCACTGGTCGGCAACGTGAAAGAGCTTGCATCGCAGAAGGAAATTATTGTCGCCACCGCCAAAAAAGTCATGCAAGAGACGGGCGTAAAAGTCGGCTACTCCGTCGGCACCATGATTGAAGTACCGCGTGCGGCGGTCACCGCTGATGAAATCGCCGGGGAAGCGGCATTCTTCTCTTTCGGGACAAACGATTTGACCCAGATGACCTTCGGATACAGCCGCGACGATGCAGGTAAATTTTTGCCGGATTATATCGCGAAGAAAATTCTTCCCGTCGATCCTTTCCGCGTTCTGGACCGTGTCGGCGTTGGCCAGCTTGTTCAAATGGCTGTGGCGAAAGGCCGGGGCGTCAACCCGAAGCTGAAAGTCGGCATCTGCGGCGAACACGGCGGTGAACCCAGTTCCATAGAATTTTGCCAGATGACCGGTTTGAACTACGTCAGCTGCTCGCCCTTCCGGGTACCCATCGCGAGGCTTGCCGCCGCACAGGCAGCTTTGAGAAACGCAGCGCCTGTAAAGAAAACAGAAAAAGTAGCGCCCTTGAGAAAGGCCATTGTCAAGACCACAAGGAATGTACTTGCGGGACTGGCCGCGGCTAAAGCAGCCTTTAAAGACACAGCTGCCACAAAGAAGACGGTCTCCGGAAAACCGACGGCTAAAAAGCCTGCAGCCAAAAAGACCGCTGTGAAAAAATCTGCACCAAAGAAAGCGGCGGCCAGGAAACCCGTG
>JAQVLL010000183.1 GCA_028704195.1 Smithellaceae bacterium | reverse complement strand
ATGTCTTTTTCATGATCTGTTACCTCCTTGAGGGTTTTTGTTTGTTTCTTTTGCCTTTATACTAATGAAATTTGCGTGCCAGAATTGAACATCGGGCAAATAATGTTTGTAACATAATGAATTATAACGTTTTTCAACAACCATTTCTTCCAGCCGAGCTCCTGGTAGAAGCCCGTTTGCACCCCTCACTTCGATGGAACGTTTATCGGGATTGAACAAAACATGGAAAGGGAGGGTTGAATGAGTGTTCCTCAATTTATATTGACAAGATTGCCTGACAGGCTTAAATACTTCCCAGAATGAAATCTTTTCACAATGATCAAATTGTCATTTCGACCCCTTCGGCTATGCTCAGGATAAACTCCGGGAGAAATCTTATAACGCCAAAACATAAGATAAAGATTTCTCGTCGCCTTGCTCCTCGAAATGACACTAAAGGAATGATACAAAACTTCCACAATAATGATTTCTTGACGAAACCTCATTAACACTTTAAAAAAGACCTTGTAATGAACCAGCCGCTAAAAAAAGAGCTACAGGCAGATTATCAGATTTCCTTTCGATGGGAAGACTTAAATCTTTTCATTGATCTTGCAGGCGAATTCGGTCTGAAAAATCTGAATGCCTTCACGGAGGATATCAAGCGTGAGATTTCGCGGCAAAAAACACAATCCGTAACCATCGATCTTTCAGAAATCCGTTATCTGGACAGTGCAGCCGCACTGGCCCTGGTGCAAATTGAAAAGGGCTCTGTCTCCCGTAATATTCCCTGCCGGTTGATCAATTTAAATGACGAAGCCAAAGGAATTTTCAGTGTCATTCATGAAGATGCGCTGACCCAAGAACCTTTGCATTCGGAAAAGTCCGGCGATGATGTGATCAGTCAGATGGGACAGGCATCGATTCACCTGGCCCGGGATTTTGTCAATTTTGTAACGTTCATCGGCAAACTGCTGGTCGCGATGGCCTATACTCTGAGGCACCCCCAAACGCTTCGCGGCAAGGATGTTCTTTTTTACATTCGGCGGGCGGGCGTGGATGGCCTGCCGATTGTTGCCCTGATCGGCCTCCTGATGGGCTTGATCATGGCGTTCATGTCCTTTCTGCAGTTCAGGCAGTTCGGGGCAAACATTTACGTCCCCGCGCTGGTCAGTTTTGCCATGGTCAAAGAGCTGGGACCGATCATGACGGCCATTTTAGTCGCGGGACGCTCCGGTTCTGCGTTTGCCGCGGAGATCGGCACCATGGTGGTTAACGAGGAGGTGGACGCGCTGCAGACGATGAGCTTCGATCCGGTCCGCTTTCTGGCGATCCCCAAGGTTTTGGCTACGATTATCGTCGTGCCGATCCTGACCGTTTATGCCGACCTGGCGGGTATTCTTGGTGGAATGATCATCGGAATCACCAGTCTGGATCTGACGGTAAAAACCTATCTTACTCAATCGATGAAAACGATCCAGGTATTCGATGTCGTCACCAGCCTGGTGAAAGCCGCTGTATTTGCCGGACTGATTTCCGCCATCGGGTGCCAGAGAGGATTCCAGGTGCGATCAGGCGCTCAGGATGTCGGTAAATATACAACCTCCGCCGTTGTCGCGGCAATCTTTCTGATTGTATTGACCGATTCCATTTTTGCCGTTATGCTTTATTATGTGAAACGATACAGTATTATCTAGTGAAATTATCCGATGGAGCTTTGGTTTTGGAATCATCGAAGAACAATCCCATCATCACCGTGAAAAACCTGACCGCGCGCTTCGGGGACAATGTTGTTTTTGAAGATGTCAGCTTCGAGGTCTACAAAGGGGAAGTGCTGGTGATTGTCGGTGAATCGGGATGCGGCAAATCAACCCTGCTGAGGATCATGATCGGTCTGCAAAAACCCACCGCCGGTCAGGTTTTTTTTCAGGGAACTGATATTACGCATGCCAGGGAACACGATCTGAATCATTACCGTCAGAATATCGGTGTCCTTTTTCAGTCCGGCGCCCTGTTCAGTTCGATGACGATCAAGGAAAATATCGCGCTGCCGCTTTCGGAGTACACAGACCTCAGTCCCGACGCCATCGATCAGATTATCAAAATGAAATTAGGCATGGTCAATCTGGCCGGTTACGAAAATCATCATCCGTCTGAACTTTCAGGCGGCATGAGAAAACGGGCCGGCATTGCGCGGGCCATGGCGCTGGATCCCCGCGTTCTTTTCTTTGATGAATTATCCGCCGGCCTCGATCCGGTTACCGCCGTGGAACTCGACAACCTGATCATCAAGACCAATGAAGCCCTGGGGACAACCATGGTGATTGTAACCCACGAGTTGGAATCTATTTACAAAATAGCCCATAGGGTGCTAATGTTGGACAAAGAGGCAAAAGGAATGATTGCCGAAGGAACACCCCTGGAATTGAAAGAAAATGCAACAGACCCGCGGGTGAAAAGTTTCTTTCTGCGCCAGCTGCCTTCCGCACCCGCTGAACAGAGGTTCTATGTCAACTGACAATTCGAAATTTTTAATCGGTCTTTTTGTTATGATCGGCCTGCTTCTTCTGTCCGCTGTAATTATCTGGGTCGGAGCATCCAGGGTACTGATGAAGGGGTCCCTCTATGCGGTATATTTTGATGAATCCGTCCAGGGATTGCAGGTGGATTCCGCCATCAAATACAGGGGAGTGGAAATCGGCACGGTTCAGAGAATCGGCGTCGCGCCGGATCATCGCCTGATAGAGGTAATCATGAAGATTGATCTGGAAAGCAGCATGCAGCACCAGACCATCGCCTCGCTGAAAACGGCCGGCATCACCGGAATTGTCTTTATTGAACTCGACCGGATCACTGAAGGCGAATTAGCCAATTCACCCAAGCTTCATTTTAAGTCTGATTATCCGGTTATTCCATCACGCAAATCGGAAATCAGCCGTTTTCTGTCCGACACAAGCATCATTATGCAAAGCATCAAGGACATCGACTTCAAGGGCATTTCCGCCAGCATGAAAAATACCGCCCAGGCCATTGAAAATTTCGTGTCAGGGAAACGAATCAATAACATCATGGCCCATCTGGAATCCACCTCCGCCAATCTCGATAAGACCATTGCCAGCATTAACAAAACGGTTGGCCAGGGCAAGGTGGATAAAACCCTCACGGAAGCCATGGGCGTATTGTCTGATGCCCGCAGTCTGATCGGACAGGCAAAAAAAGAAATGGAGTCTTTGAATCTACGCGAAAAATCAGATCGAACGGATGTGATTCTTACGGATATCTCAAAAAAATCAACGACCATCACAAACAACCTGCAAGACACATCGGAAAATTTACGGACGGCCTCGGAAAACCTGCAAAGGCTTTCAGAGAGCTTAAACCGAAATCCGTCGCAGCTGATATTCACAAAACCGCCACCGCCGCGACAGCCCATGGAGTAATGAAAGGAACTACCTCATGCGATTTTTTACAGATCAGCAAAAAGGTTTTCTGAAAAGATCACACGCCGCATTCTTCATGACGGTCATTGCTTTCTTGCTTCTGACCGGATGTGTCACGGGTGGAAAACCGCAGTACAATATTGAAAGATACATTTTAAATTACCCGGCACCCTCCTGGGATCAGAGCGGCAAACTTGAGACTTCGATCAAATTCAATCGTTTTTCCATTGCCGCCGCCTACAATTCCGCAAGAATGATCTTCCGCAATGACGATTACAAAATAGACTCCTTTAATTATTCCCGCTGGGTGGTCAATCCCGCGGACATGATTGCCGACAGGATTCTCGAGGACATGACGGGAAGCGGTCTTTTCCAGACCGTTTTTTCCTATCAGGAAGCCCAGGAGGGACGCTTTATCGTTTCAGGCGGAATTGAAGAATTTCTGCTTAGCATCGATCAAAACGGCAAAACCGCCGTCATTAGAATGACCATTACCCTGCAGGACGCCCGGGTAAAGCAGGCCGGTAAAAGAATCATCTTTCAGAAAAAATATGTCCGGACGGAGCCCCTGCAGGAATCATCGCCGCAGGGATATTGCGAGGCTGCAAGCCGGGCCATGCAGCATCTCTCCAAAGAGATCATCGGTGATATTTACACGGCAATCAAAAATACTTCTCCATCAACGGCTGATTCCCCATGAAAGAAATTTCTCTTCAGACCCGCTCACGCCTTGAGATGATCGATATCACGGCGGCGGTGCAGAAAGCGGCTCGCGAGGCAAAAATAGATTCAGGCATCGGACTGGTCTACACGCCCCACACCACTGCTGCGATAACAATCAATGAGAACGCAGACCCGGACGTGCCCCGTGACATCCTGGCGGCCCTGGACCGAGCTGTTCCGTTATCTTCAAATTACCGCCACGCGGAAGGCAATTCCGCAGCCCACGTCAAATCCTCACTGGTCGGCGCGTCCGAAATGGTCATGATTGAAAATGGAAGTCCGGTTTTAGGAACCTGGCAGTCGATATTCTTTTGTGAATTCGATGGACCGCGCTCACGCAAAGTCATCATCAAGTTCTTAGGATAAGAAGGTCTACGTTTTATGTACAGCTTCAAGTGTCAAGGTGCAAGGGACGCTTCGACAAGCTCAGCGACCGGAGAGGCAGGTGCAAGGCTCAACGACTTGTTGCCCAAACGGATATCCCTTGAGCATGGGTCTTACGTTTTAGGTATTACGTTTTACGTAAAAAATGGATACGCGGAGCGCTTCAATTGCCCCTTACCCCTTACCCCTAACCCTTAACCCTTAACCCTTCCATCATCTGCTCATGGATCAACCCGTTGCTCGCGACAAGATCCGGTGAATGAATGTTCCATTTCCCACCGGCCAGATCAGAAATGACGCCTCCTGCTTCCGTAACCATCAGGCAGCCCGCGGCGGTGTCCCAGGGCTTGAGCTTCAGCTCCCAGAACCCGTCAAACCGGCCTGCGGCCAGATAAGCCAGGTCCAGCGCGGCGGCGCCTGCGCGCCGTCTGGCCTGCACCCTCACCGCCATCG
>JAQVLL010000182.1 GCA_028704195.1 Smithellaceae bacterium | reverse complement strand
CCTCTTGATCTACGCCCCCGACTCGGATATCTATGGCACTGAAGATACAGTTACATTACGGTTTGGCCTCGAGTTTCCGGGACCGGATTGCCACAGCATCAGCAGGGACTTCGTGCTCCAATGAAGCGTTCGTCGATTTCAGAAACAATCGCGTAAACACGCGGCAGCATCGATTTAAACAATTGCTCGGGCCACGCTGCCAGAGCTTCCTGCATAACCGTGTGATTGGTATAGTTGAACATCCGGCTTACGATGTCGTATGCGTCGTTCCACCCGAGGTTTTCTTCGTCAATCAGGATGCGCATCAGGTCGGGAACCGCCAGCGCCGGATGAATATCGTTGATCTGAATCACGACTTTTTCAGGCAGGCTGCGCACATCGCCATACATTTTCTTGTGTTCGCGAACAAGGCACTGCATTGTCGCGGAAGCCAGAAAATAATACTGCCTCAAGCGAAGCATTCGACCGTTGATATGGTCATCCTTGGGGTAAAGCACCTTGGAGATCGACTCGGCAAGCTCCTTCTGCTGCAGCATACAGACAAAGTCACCCTTGTTGAAAGAATGAAGATCAAATACAGCGGGACATTCAGCCCGCCACAGACGCAGCGTTGCGGGCACATGGCTGTCATAACCGATGACCGGCATATCATACGGCACGGCCATGACCGTCTGATAGTTTTTGTGCACAATCGTCAGGCCGTCATCCGTCCAGACTTCTTCAATCGTTCCGTCAAAATGCACTTCAAGCTGTTCCGCCCTCCGCTCGATTTCCCAGATATCGCCTTGTGCCGTCCAGTCGTCCGGCACTTCCGTCTGCTGTCCCTCCACGATGCGCTGGCAAAACATCCCGTATTCGTATCGGATACCGTAGCCCGTCACCGGCAGATTCAGCGTCGATAGCGAATCCAGAAAACACGCGGCCAGCCGGCCCAGCCCCCCGTTGCCTAAAGCCGCTTCATTTTCCTGCCCTTCAAGTTTTTCAAAGGGATAACCTATTTCAGCCATGACGGCCCGATATTCCTCAAGTAAACCAAGATTGATCATATTATTGACGAGCGCCCGTCCCATTAAAAACTCAGCCGAAAGGTAGCAGAGCTTCTTTAGCCCCCTCTTCTCCATGGTTTCGTTAGCCTTGACACCCCGCTCGAGAATGATGTCGCGGATGCTCATTGCCACTGCCTGGAACATCTCTTCCTTTGAGGCATTGTCAAATGAGCGTCCATAGTACCTTTTTAATTTCCCCTCGATAATATTCTTGATTTTTGAAATTCTGTTCTTCACCTGTACGCCTTTATCTTTAGAATCGGGAACAAAGAACTCTCCTGTTGCGGTGCCTCTTTATGTGACGATGAAACGTCTGTCAATGAAAATCACAGGGGTCGTGACCCGGCGGTCGCAATATAGAGCCCGGCATAGGCAAGCGCGCTATTTCGAAAGCTCAAATCCTGTTTCATGGCCCGCCGCCTGAGCAAGTCCATACGCTCCCTGTTCTGATAAACATCCAGCGCATATCGCACGGTGTGAAGCATATCGTGCGCATTATAATTTTCAAAGGAAAACCCGTTGCCTTCATCCGTGTACACGTTATAAGGGACAACCGTGTCTCTCAAACCTCCCGTGGCGCGGACTATGGGAAGCGTCCCGTAGCCCAGCGCAATCATCTGCGCCAGGCCGCAAGGTTCAAATTGGGAAGGCATCAGGAAAAAATCACTTCCTGCGTAAAGCCTGTGCGCCAGCGGGTCATTGAACTCCGTCAGTCCCAGCGCCCGTTTTCCTGTCCTCTCTGCGATGCCACGAAAGAAATGCTCATAATTTTTCTCTCCGGTCCCGATCAGGACAAACCCGGGCCCCGCTTCCATCATTTCGTCAAACACACGCAGGATCAGATCTATGCCTTTTTGCTTCGTCAACCGGGTCACCATACCGATCAGCGGTGTCCCGGGACCAATGGCCAGGCCCAGTTCGGCAATGAGGGCCTCCTTGTTTTTCTGTTTTGCCGGCAGGGATTCCGAATCATACGGAAAGGGAATCCACGGGTCCGTCACCGGATTAAAGACAGCGGTATCAATGCCGTTGAGAATGCCCGTCAGGTCATCCGCCCGGGTCTCCAGGATACCGTCCAGCCCTTCTCCGTAATACGGTGTTCTGATCTCTTGCGCATAGGTCGGGCTGACGGTGACCAGTTTATCGGCAAAAACGATACCCGCTTTCAGAAAACTGGCATCCCCGTGAAATTCGATGCAGTCTTTCTGAAAATATCTGTCCGGGATTCCCAGCAGGTCTGCCACAAAACCAAAACTGAAACGCCCCTGATAATGAAGATTGTGGATGGACAGAACCGTTCGCACCCTTCCCTGCCGGCTCGGATCGTACTGGGTTGAAAGCAGCATCGGGATGATTGCCGTGTGCCAGTCGTTGACATGAATGATATCCGGCTGAAAACCGATCAACGGCAACGCTTCGATGGCCGCACGGGAAAAGTAGGCATACTGTTCACCCTCGAAATTGCCGCCGCAATAAAGGGCATGACCGAAGTAATGTTCATTATCGATAAAGTAAACGGGAATGCCTTCCCAGTCGTAAAGTTCAATGCCTGCGTACTGGGAACGCCAACCGAGGTCGACGCTGAAACTGGCAATGTGCCGCACGTTCTCCCGGTATTGATCCTTGATGACCCGGTGAAACGGCAGCATCAGGCGGATATCGAAACCCAGCGCGTACAGTTCCCTGGACAGCGTTCCGATTACGTCCGCCAGACCTCCCGTTTTGGCAAAAGGAGCGCATTCCGCACCGGTCATTAAAATCCGGGGCAGAACGTCCGTGTTTTGTGATTCCATGATTTTCTGCAATTGGCTGTTCATGTCACTGGGTCGGTTCCTCTTCATCAAAATCAAAATATACGGCGGTCAGCGGCGGTAGATCGATGACCGCCCGGAAAGAATGTCCGGCAAATTCTTCCGGCAAGGCCAAAACGGATTCGGCGCGAGATCGACCGGCACCGCCGAACATCACGTCGTCGCTCGTAAACACCTCCTGCAGTCTACCCGTGGAAGGCAGCCCGATCACAAAACGCTCCACCGGTACAGGTGTAAAATTGAAAGCGCAAACACAGGGTTTGCAATTTGTGCGGGCGCGGCGCAAAAACCCCAGAGAGCTCTGGTTTGCATTATCCACATTGAGCCAGGCAAATCCGCTCCAGTCGTCTTCGATCTGATAAAGGGCGGGATTCCCCGTATAAAAAGCATTGAGCGCCTTCACGTATTGCCGCATCTGGCGGTGTCTTTCGTATTTCAGCATGAACCAGTCAAGCTGCTTGTGGTAGTCCCATTCAATGAACTGTCCGAATTCGCTGCCCATAAAAAGCATTTTTTTGCCCGGATGCGCGTACATGAAACCCAGCAGCACGCGCATGGAGGCAAACTTCTCTTCATAAGAGCCATACATTTTATCAAGCAGTGATTTTTTCCCGTGCACCACCTCATCGTGGGAATACGGAAGAATGAAGTTTTCGGTAAACGCATAGAACATTGAAAATGTCATTTTGTTATGATGGTCATGCCGGAAAAAGGGATCCATCGACATGTATTCGAGCGTATCATGCATAAACCCCATGTTCCACTTGAACACAAAACCAAGCCCCCCGTCATAGGGAGGCCGTGTAATCATCGGGTATGACGTTGATTCTTCCGCAATCGTGACGGTACCGGGATGCCTGGTCAATATCACGGAATTCAGCTTCCGTAAAAAGGCCACCGCAGAATTGTCAATATTGCCTCCGTCCTCGTTGGGCACGTATTCGCCTTCATTGCGGGCATAATCCAGATAAAGCATCGACGTGACGGCGTCCACGCGGATGCCGTCGATATGATAGATGTCAAAGAAAAACATCGCGCTGGAAATCAGAAAACTGACCACCTCGGGGCGACTGTAATTGAAGATCAGCGTACCCCATTGCGGATGATTGGCCTGAAGCGGATTTTCATGTTCATAGAGACACGTGCCGTCAAAACGCGCCAGGCCGTGCTCATCCCTGGGGAAATGGGCGGGGACCCAATCCATGATAACGCCGATTCCCTTTGCGTGCATCGTGTCCACGAAATACATGAAGTCCTGCGGCGTACCGTAGCGGCTGGTGACGGCATAGAAGCCTGTAACCTGGTATCCCTAGGAATCGTCCAGCGGATACTCGGTCACGGGCATGATCTCGACGTGTGTAAAACCCATTTCCACCAGGTAATCGGACAGCTCGTCGGCCACATCACGGAGATTTGCGAAACGGTATCCTTCGCGTTTACGCCACGAGCCGATATGCATCTCGTATACGGCCATGGCGTTGCTCAAAATGTTTTGTTCCGAACGCCGCCGCAGGAATGCCTCATCGTGCCAGTCATAACCGCCGGGTTTCCAAACCTTCGAGGCTGTCTTCGGGCGAACTTCGGCATGAAAGGCAAAGGGGTCGGCCTTCAGCACGGTCCGGCCATCGTAGCCTTCGATCTGATATTTGTAGCAGTCCCCTTCGCTAAGCCCCGGAATAAAAGCGGCAAAGACGCCGGTATCGAGTCGTTCCATACGGTTTTTTGAAGCATCCCAGGCGTTAAAATCCCCTACAACACTGACACACCGGGCGTTAGGAGCCCACACCAGAAAACGGTGCATACCGGTTTCACCCACGGGATGGCAACCGAAGGTCGCGTAGGCCTGCTGTGCCTCTCCGATGTTGAACAGATAAATTTCATCCTGATTGATGTATTGCTGAAAATCCTTCATGGGCATATCTTTAAAATGCTATTCAAAATATTTATCATGTTACCATACGCCCGTTTCATCCCAAACGGCCAAATAGTCCTGTTACGTTGGCGAGTTCCTGCACGGTTTTGTCGTCAAACTGGCCCGGCAGCAGCCGCCACTGCCAGTTTCCCTGCGCTGTCTGCGGGCGGTTCATCCTCGCAGATGAGGGGAGTCCGAGAACATCCTGCATCGGAATGACACAAACATCCGCCACGGA
>JAQVLL010000181.1 GCA_028704195.1 Smithellaceae bacterium | reverse complement strand
CGCTCATCCAGTTCCTGCCAGTAGTATTTATTGACAATATTGGTTATGGTTTCTCCTTCGGCATCGGTCTTATAATAATTTTCCAGGATCTTGCGGGGAATTTTACCCGGGCGAAACCCTTTTATTTTAGCTTTTTTGCCAATATCGCGATAAACGCTGTCCAGCTCATCCTGGACGACAGCCCAGGGTATTTCAAAAGACATTTTTTTCTTAACCTGGCTGATATCCTCTACTTTAACGGGAAACTCACTCACTATATTTTCTCCTTAACATTGGATTATTTTTCGGCTCTTTAGTTCTGGTGCGAGAGAGGGGACTTGAACCCCTAACCGCTTTGGCGGGCTGGATCCTAAGTCCAGTGCGTCTGCCAATTCCGCCACTCTCGCTTTTTAAACAATTAGGGAATTATATATTCATTATTCAAAATGTCAACGGGGATTCTTATTCGATACTCCGTAACAAAACCAGTTAAATTGAGCCTTTCGTCTTTTGTTATCCTGTAAATGATAATTTCTTTTAATGCAAGAAAAAGATGTATTTCTTTTTGCGAATTGCACAAATAGAAAATCACAGATTTGCAGCATGAATGATTATGAAATAATACATTCAGATGGGTTTAAAATGGTCGGGGCGAGTGGATTTGAACCACCGGCCCTCTGAACCCCATTCAGATACGCTACCAGACTGCGCCACGCCCCGACTTGCCTGCATTGAAAGTGTGGAGGTCATTACCATCATCGCTAAACCGTGTCAAGAACAAACAAAATTCGCTGAAAACAGTCATGAGATTTTTTGCTTGAACTTTTTTTATCATTGAAGTATCATAACTCCATGATTCATAATATGAAAAACAATTATTCCAAAATAATTCTTTTTGGGCGGGTTGTTTTATTGGTTTTTTTTGCTCTGCTTATTGTACCTGCTGTGCCCTCCCATGCGGATATTTTCAAGTACGTGGATAAAGACGGCGTGATTCATCTTACCAACGTTCCATCCAATCCCCAAGCGAAATATGTATTGATCATGAAGGAAAAAAGGGTTCTTTTTTCCAGGAAAATCAATGTCAATTCAGCGGCATACGACAAAATTATCAGAAGAGCCGCCGGCAAGTTTAATCTTGACATTGCCCTGATCAAAGCCGTCATCAAGGCAGAATCCAATTTTAACCATCAGGCCATTTCCCCCGCGGGGGCCAAGGGCCTCATGCAACTGATGCCTCAAACCGCATCCGCTCTAAATGTTGACGATGTTTTTCACCCAAGCGAAAATATTTTTGGAGGTGCCCGATATCTGAGTTACCTGCTGAATCTTTACAGAGGCAACCTGACGCTTGCCCTTGCCGCTTATAATGCAGGCGAAGGCGCCGTGGCAAAATATAATTATACCATTCCGCCCTACCGTGAAACACAAAATTATGTCAGGCGTGTCCTGGCATTTTATGAGTCTTACAGCAAATCATAGGCCCTTTGGGGCTGTCTTGTCGATATAAAGGTATCTTTTGAGTTTAGCCAGTTTTTTCTCCTTTATCCCCTTGATTTCCATCAGCTGATCCAGTGTTTCAAAGCGTCCTGTGCGGCTCCGGTGTGCCACAATATGCCCGGCCAGTTTTTCCCCGATTCCTGGAATCAGCATCAATTCATCCCTGCCGGCCAGATTGATATCAACAGGCAATCCGAGAGACAATCTTTTTACGGCATCCATCCGGCCCACAGAAAGGGTTGGATCCAGGCTTATTTTCATGGCATTTTGCAGTTTGAAATCTTTGCCAAGAACCCTTTTGGAATCGAGGCTGGCTAACAGCTGCTCCGCCGTAGTTCCCGGAGGGACAAAAAATAAACCGGACTTACCTTCCTTATTGACGATTTCAATCGCTAGATTTTCAGAACCGGACAGGGAGAAAACCGGATAGTGTGAATCTATCCGGTCTGTGTAGAAATAACAAATAAAGGGAATAACCGCCAGGATGATAGACACCGCGGCAATTCCCCTTGTTTGACTGTCAGAAATCATGTTTTATTTATGTTTCTTTTCCAGATGAAATGCGTCATGAAGCACCGTAATGGCCAGTTCCGTATATTTTCTCTGAATGACGCAGGATATTTTGATTTCCGAGGTACTGATCATCATGATATTGATGCCTTCATCGGCCATGGTTTTGAACATTTTTGCAGCAACACCGGAATGACTGACCATCCCAACTCCAATGATCGAAACTTTGGCCACGTCATCATCGACTTCCACTTTCTGGGCACCGATGTCTTTCGCCGTTGCATCAACGCATTTCTGGGCTTCTTTCATATCCTTTTTCGCAACGGTGAAGGTCAGATCCGTATACCCTTTTGAACTGGCGTTTTGAATGATCATGTCAACGCTGATGTTGCGCTCCGATAAAGGTGTAAACAGGCTTGCGGCGATTCCCGGTTTATCCGGTATATGCACAACGGTAATCTTCGCCTGATCGCGGTCATAGGTAATTCCTGACAGTATTTCTCTTTCCATCTCTTTATCCTCCTTGGTGACAAGTGTTCCGCCTTTATCGGTGAAACTGGATTTTACATAGACCGGAACATCGTATTTTTTTGCCATTTCCACAGAACGCGGCTGTAAAACTTTCGCGCCTGTCATCGCCATTTCCAGCATTTCATCGTAGGATATTTTATCCAGTCTTCTGGCTTTGGCGCAGATATTGGGATCGGTTGTATAAACACCGTCAACATCCGTGTAGATGTCGCACCTTTCGGCATGAAGCGCTGCCGCCAGGGCCACCGCGCTGGTATCGGATCCGCCACGGCCCAGGGTGGTGATGTTGTTCTCTTCATCCACTCCCTGAAATCCGGCAACGACGGCAATCGAGCCTTTCTTCAGTTCCTCTTCGATAGCACGGGTATCGATCATGGATATCCTTGCTTGCTTGTAAGCAGTATCTGTCAATATTTTGGCCTGAAAGCCCAGAAAGGATCGTGCCCGGTATCCCATTGAATTCACAACAATGGAAAAGAGGGTGACGGTCACCTGTTCGCCCGTTGAGATCAGCGAATCATACTCTCTTTCATCGGGTAATTCAGCCGCGCTGTGAGCCAGATCTATCAGCCTGTTGGTTTCACCGGCCATGGCAGAGAGCACCACAATGACATCATGACCTGCATTTTTCTCACGGATTGCCCTTGTTGCTACATTCCTGATCTTTTCAATGTTTGCTACGGATGTTCCGCCGAATTTCTGTACGACCAACCCCATTGTCTAATCCTCCCTCGAAATATCCTTTACCAGTTCACGAACTCTTTCCCCCGGTCCGCCAAACCCTATGATCCTCTTGTTTTCATCCACATAACCGAAACAGATCGATACCGTATTGTCAGGCAGGACTTCCGCAATTTTCTCCGCCCATTCAATCACGACCACGCCTTTCCCCGATATGTATTCCTCATAGCCCAGATCATCCAGTTCTGATGCACGATTCAATCGGTAAAGATCAAAATGGTAGAGACGGCATCTTCCCGGGTATTCGTTGATCAACGTAAACGTCGGACTGGTAATCGCGTACTCATTACCGACACCGAGACCTCGCGCCAACCCTCCCGTAAAGCAGGTCTTTCCGGCGCCCAGTTCACCTGTCAGCGCGTATACATCGCCTTCCCCTGCCTTTTGGCCGACAGCAAAGCCGATGGAGAATGTATGCTTCGCGCTTTTGGATTCAAATTCAACAAGAACATGGTTTTCATTCATTGGATGCTCTGCAATTTATCATGAAAAAATTATTTTTCCAGCAAAACCAGTGCGGACGCATATTTTTTTGTATGGGTGATGCTCAGATGAGCCGTCGTGATTCCGGCCTGCTCAAAGAAGTCCTGCGCGCCGCCATAAAGCTTTAACGTCGGCTGACCGTTTTGCTCGTTGACCACTTCAATTTCCCGCAGATGCACTCCCCTGCCCAGACCGATGCCGATTGATTTCAGAAATGCCTCTTTTACGGCAAACCGTGCACCGTAATGAATATGCGCCTGCGCGTGCCTTCCGCAATATTCAATTTCCCTGTCGGAAAAAACACGGCACAAAAACTTTTCGCCCCATTTTTGAATAATTTTCTCTATCCGGTCATTTTCCACCAGATCAATACCGACACCGTATATCATCCATTCCCTCTATAGGCGAACAATCGCATCGGCCATTGCCGCGACTTTCTTCATTTCAGCCACATCATGAACACGAACAATATGGCATCCGTTCATGATGGATAAGGCAACTGTCGCGGCGGTTCCTTCCATTCTTTCCGAAGGGGTTCCGCCCGTCACTTTTCCAATAAAAGCCTTGCGGGATGTCCCGATCATCACGGGCAGACCCAATACTTTCATCTCTTCCAATTTATTGATAATTTTACAATTATCCTCATAGGTTTTGCCAAAGCCGATTCCCGGATCTATCACGATCCGTTCCCTTTCTATGCCCGCTGCCAGCGCCCTGCTGCAACGGTTTTTCAGAAAGCCTGCAATTTCTTCCATTAAATTCTCATAGGCAAGGTCACCTCTCTGCATGTCCGCGGGGTTTCCTCTCATGTGCATGAGAACAACCGCCGCACCTGCTTTCCGGACAACAGCGGCCATTTTTTTATCGCCTGAAAGCGCAGTGATGTCATTAATCATCTCAGCGCCGGCTTCTAGCGCTTTTTTCGCGACCTGCGATTTTGTCGTATCCACGGATATGGGAATCTTCAGCTTTCCTGACAAACTCTCAACCACTGGAACCACCCTGGCCAGTTCCTGGCGTGTGTTTACGGATGCCGCTCCGGGCCTCGATGATTCTCCCCCGACATCGATGATGTCCGCACCTTCCCGGGCCATTTGTAACCCTCTCGCAACGGCTTTTGCGTGATCAAAATAACAACTGCCGTCGGAAAACGAATCCGGCGTGACATTTAAAATGCCCATAATCAGGGTTCTGTCACCGAGCACAATCTCCCGCCTTGATGTTTTCAGAATATGGCGTTTCCGTTCAATATTGTCCAGAAGAT
>JAQVLL010000180.1 GCA_028704195.1 Smithellaceae bacterium | reverse complement strand
ACAGATCAGGGATACTACAAGATAAAGGGTCAGAAACTTTTCATCTCCGCAGGCGATCATGACGGAACCGACAATGTCATTCATCTGGCGTTGGTCAGAATCAAAGACGCGCCTCCCGGCATTAAATGTATTTCGCTCTTTAGTATTCCGAAAAAACGCATCACGGAAGACGGTTCGCTCGAGTTCAACGATGTCAATTGTGCGGGGATCTACCATAAACTGGGTTACCGAGGCGCTCCCATTACCCAACTGGCCTTCGGCGAGAACGACGATTGCCGCGGCTGGCTGGTCGGTGAGGCCAACAAAGGTCTGGCTTATATGTTTCAAATGATGAACGGCGCCAGAATTGATGTGGGTCTGGCTGCCGCCTGCATTTCGTCCGCGGCCTATTACGCTTCTCTGGAATACGCAAGGGAAAGACCGCAGGGGCGAAAACTGAGCTCAAAAGATCCATTATCCCCGCAGGTTCCGATCATCGAGCATGCTGACGTCAGGCGCATGCTGCTTTTTCAGAAATCGGTCGTGGAAGGCTCGCTGGCCTTGCTGGTTCAATGCGGTCTTTATGAGGATCTGGAGCATGTTACCGAAGGAGAAGAACGTGAAAATTACAATCTCCTTCTGGAACTTCTGACACCGGTTGCCAAGTCCTATCCCGCGGAAATGGGTATTCTGTCCTGTTCTCAGGGCCTGCAGATTCTCGGCGGTTATGGCTTTTGCGAGGAGTTTCCTCTCGAGCAGCTTTACCGCGACGTGCGCATTCACCCCATTCACGAGGGAACCACCGGCATCCAGGGCATGGACCTTCTCGGTCGAAAGATGATGATGAAGAAGGGCAAGGCCGCCCAGCTGTATCTGGCGGAAGTGCGCAAGGCCATCCGGGAGGCACAAGACGATATGGAACTGAAGCCCTTTGCCGATCAGCTTCAGTCAGCCATCGCGCAGCTTGAAAAAGTTACTGCGCATCTGTTCGGGATTGCCGCCAAGGAAGGTCCGGAAATGTTTCTGGCGGATGCCACCTTGTATCTGGAATTTTTCGGCATCATCGCCATTGCCTGGCAGTGGCTCAGGCAGGCCGTTTGCTCCAGTAAGGCGCTACAGAAGAATCCCGGCGAATCCGACGTGAATTTTTACAACGGCAAAATGGTCGCCTGTCGTTATTTCTTCGGTTATGAGCTGCCGAAGATTGAAGGCCTGGCGGTTCGCCTGCTGTCCGGCGACGGCCTGACCGTCACGATGAAGAACGAGTATTTCGAAGATTAACTCAATAAGAAAGGCAGGAGACAGGCCCTATGACCTGTCTCCTGCCTTTTCAGTATAGACCTAAAAGTCTGCACTCTAAAAGTCTAAAACCCTCTATTTGAAATTTCCTGTGTCCACCCATTCGTTTTTCAGAAGCGACCACCAATCGACCGCGAGTCCTTTTAATACGTAGTCATAGGGAAGCCAGCCGTAGCCTTCCTCTCCCCATGTTTTTCCCCAGGAATTTCGGATCAGCAGTGCGCCTTTGGTTTCTTTGGCTCCGGCACCCGTGTTCTTAATTTTTATTTTATCGTCATACCCTGCCGCGATAACGGCATGCCCCCCGATGCTTTTTTCCCCGTCCGTCGGGTAAGGGATTTGGCCAGACGCACTTGCCTGAATGTACGAACTGAAAACGGTAAAGCCGAACATGGACGGCAGACCGGCTGCCAGATTGGTTTTGATTCTTTTCAACAGCACGCTTTTCCCGGTTTCCGGTGGATCGAGCCGGTAATAATTGATGGCCTGATAATTCTGGGCAAACGCGTAGCAGAATGCCGTCGGTTCCCTGTCGTAGTCTTCAATGTTGTATGGCCAGTATTCTTCCGGAGGGACGCCGAAAAGAACCATCGCACTCATCGTTGTGCGCAGAAACGATCCGGTGTCACCTTTGAAATGCTCCATATTGCGCGATGTCTTGTACAGGAAAAGGCGTGAAGCGTCGATATGTTTTCTCCTGGCCCTTTTTTCGAAATATTCCACCAGTCCCACTCCGGCATTGGCTGTGCATGAACCCAGCGATTTCTGGTCTTCCACGGGTGAAAACCATTCCCGCAAATCGACGCGGATTGGCGGGGTCTTGGCTGTTCTGGCAACCGCTGTTTTTTTAAGCATGTCTTTGATCGAATCTCTCTGCCCGTACTTTCTAAGTTTGTCCGATATTTGATCATGGGTTACTGTGTGGTCGCGGAAATCGGGATAATCCGGGAGCCACCCCATACCCGGACTGCTCATCGTTTCACTCATAGCTTCCTCCCTGGGTTTTTATGAAGTTTTCGATAAGTTTTCTTATTTACAATGTCGTTTAAAAGTTTAGAGATGTTTTGAATACGGGTCGTTAATAGACATAACTATTTATTTTGTCAAGATAATCATTTGAAGGGATTTTTTATAGGGTAACCACGGATTTGCCTGGCAAATTACGCTTGACAGCTTGAAATAATTGCGTTAAACACCCAAACCTTAATAAAAAAGATGTTCAGGAGGAAATACTTTTGGCAACACACAAATCAGCAGAAAAACGCGATCGTCAAAGCAAGGTCCGCAGGGAGCGCAATATCGCTGCCAAATCCGCGATAAAAACCAGGGTTAAATCAGTTCTGGCAGCCGTTGAAAGCAAGAATAAAGAGAATTCGGTCAATGCTCTCAAGACAACCATTCCTTCTCTGGCCAAGGCTGCGTCAAAAGGCCTGATTCACAAGAAAAATGCCTCCCGTAAAATTTCGCGCTTAACCAGAAAAGTTAACGCCCTTCAGTAATAAATATCATCGACGCGGTCCTGCTTCCGGGCAGGCCGCGTTTTTATCTCCACATCATTTATAAGTTCAGATTCCAATTAAGGATGATACTGCAGCGGTAAAGTGCGGAGGCTCCGAAGGCTTGTAATACTATGAGTAACGGCACGTAAATATACCGTCTCTGCAGCCGGATGATCCCCTTGAAGACGGTTGCAACCAGAAGACGCGACGGGCTTCAAGGGGTTATTTTCCCTTGCAGCAGGGAGCTACAGTTTCTTTTTTTCGAACCAGGCGAAAAGGCCTATAAACAGGGCAATCAGGACGATGATCATGATCCAGTGATTGATCCCCAGCACAGTTGGCAGAGTAATTTTACCAAAATTACCGCAAGTCAGTATGTTTGCCTTAATCTGTGGATAGAATTCGGCATAAAGTCCTGCTCCCAAAATCATCCCCAGCAGACCAAAGACGCTGTCATAGCGTCCCTCGCCGAGAGCCGCCATAGCGGTTGCCGGGCAGTATCCTACGATGGCCCATCCAATGCCGAAAATCAGACCGCCCAGAACGTTGCCACCCACGATAAAAGATTTTATGGAAAGTTTTATCAATCCGAGATCGTGCAGAAGGTAAAGGCCCACCATGGAAACAATGATGACCGACAGCATGAATTTGACGATCGTCATGTCCTGCAGGCGCAGAGCGCCCAGTTGCCGGTCATATCGTATCACCTGGGCCTTCTGCATAATAAATCCGAATAAGATGCCGGTAATGGCGCCGGTAAGGAGTTCATTCATGGCGGTTACCTCCTTTGTAAAGAATTTGCGCCACCACGATACCTGCCAGGAAGAAACATATCAGAGAAACATAACCGCTGACTGCCAGCTGAGCCAGACCGCTCAGACCGTGTCCGCTCGGTCACCCATCGGCCAGGCGTGCCCCGAACATCAGGACAATGCCTCCCAGAAAAGCGGCAATCCAGCGTCGTGCGCGGGACGGCCCGAAGCGTCTCTCCCACATGGGAGGGATGGCGACGGCCTTCTTTTCTTTTGAAATCCAGGCAGCTGCCAGCGATCCGAAAAGCACCCCGACAACAAACATGAATTGCCAGTCGATTTTAGCTTTTTGCTTGATGAAGTATTCCATGCCAGCCACTTTTTCCGGTAACACCGTTTGTTCGACATAATTAGCGGCGCGGACAAAGGTCGTTGAAGCGCCGAAATATTTTCCTGTAACGAAAACGGACAAGACCAGAAGAAGCCCCGCCAGCGCGCCCGCAGTGTAAGGAGACCACCTTTTTTCACGAAAGACGTTCATGTCCTTTGCACCTCCTTCAATGGATTGATTGTCTGATAAAAATCGTTCGAACAATGATGTAAGCTTTTGTAGTGGATTTTAAACAATGTCCTGTTGAATGTCAAACATGAACAGGAAGAAAATTTGTATTAACAACATTGTGGAGGAAGACAGGATTCCTGGATAGGAAAATATTCAATCTATTCGGATATTTCCGGTTTTGGCATAAGACATGCTGCCCGCATGCTCCTGTTTCTGCTGGTTTTATGTCTGCGGTTTTTTGCCAATCAAATCAATCACGGTGATCTCCGGCGGGGCAAAAACACGCACGGGCGGGCCCCACGTACCGGTGCCGCGGCTGATATACAGCAGTTTGTTTTCGCCCAGCGTGTACAAACCGTATATCTTCGGGAAATAGATTTTCACGATCAGTCCGAAAGGAAAAAGCTGGCCGCCGTGTGTGTGGCCGGAAAGTTGTAAATTGAAATTGTCTCCCGGTTTAACGTGAGGCTGATGCTTCAGCAGCAGGACAAAACCATCATGCTTTTCAGACAAGGCCTTTTTAAACGATCCTTTTTCAATGGCCCTGCCTGATCGGCGGCCGGTGATGTCATCTTCTCCGAATATGGTTATGCCGGCTGTATGACGGACTTCATCCCGCAGCAGATCGAATCCGGCGGCTTTGGTGAACTCTATAGAACGATCAAGCCCTGCATAGTATTCATGGTTCCCCAGCACCGCGAACTTGCCGTATTTGGCTTTGATTGCGGCAAACTGAGCGGCATCATGCATGATGTTGTCAAGTTCTCCGTCCAGCAGATCGCCCGTAGAAAACAGGATATCGGGATTGGCCTGTTTCACGGATTCCAGAATCGGTGCAAGGCTGTCTCCCCGGATAATGATGCCCACGTGGACATCGGATATCTGAACAATACGCAGTTTGCCGTTTTCAGACAGCAC
>JAQVLL010000179.1 GCA_028704195.1 Smithellaceae bacterium | reverse complement strand
CCCCTAACCGAGGTGTCCGTTTTTCTGGGGAAAGAGCAGGCAGACCCCTTGTTCTGGTTTTATTCTCTACCCTGAATAAAACATTTACACAGTTAGATTTACACTCCCTTTAAAAATTGAAACTGATATGAGCAGATGCCTGTTTCATTCATTAGACATTTTTTAAAATCCGGCAACATGGAATACTGAATGCCTAAAACATCAAACCATGATTTCAGTCGAATAACGACAGCGCATTCATATTGTTCTATAAAACCCAATCTTTTTACTCCTTCAAATGCCCAGCACTTTTGAAAATCAATCTGAAAAATTTTGTTTCGAGGGAATGCAAATGTGAATTTCATAAAATCCGGTCTGACAAAATCAATTGAACTGGTCAGGAACTTTTGAAATTCTTCATAGCTGTTAAATGATTTGCTGCCATTATTAAATAGCTTGATCAGCCTGAGGATTTCATTTTCTGACATCATTTTGATTCCATTGGTATTTAATTGATTTGTTTTTTCAATTCCGATTTCCTGTGCCGACTGAGCAAACCAAATTCCATCATGCATCATCCAGTCTTTGCAGAAAAATTCTCTGATATCTTCCTTGTTAATCAAATCAATTACGCTCATGATGAATACCCTCCTAAGATTATCAGATTGAAGTCTAACGATTCGGCATCAGGGCAGCATGAAGTTCTTTTATCTCATCCGGGAAAGAAACTTCGATGTCGCCTGAGCATTCACCGGTCGTATGCATCAGGCACTTATCGATTCCGGGGGTCGTGGTGTGTTTGATGCCGAAATAGTCAAGCCAGCATTCAATCCTGAAAATGACACCGCATTCGTACTTGTCGATGACGCCCAATCTCCTCATGCCTTTATAAGCAAAGCAATGATTTGATTCGAATGACCAATGAAGGACATTGTGCCTGGGAAAACTCATCGTCGCATTCATAAAAGGTGGAATATATAGTGTTTTGGCCATGGTAAAATATGCTTTAAAGTCTTCGAAACTATCCAATTTGCCTTTTTCAAAACCAATGGCTTTTTTTGTCCGTTCAATTTCAAACGGTGTCATCCCCTTGATTGCCGATTTGTTCAACATGTTCGTTGTTTCAATACCAAATTTGCTAAGACAATTGTAAAACCACATGCCGTCGTGAGTCATCCAACAGCTATTTTCAAGCTCGATCAATTCCTCTTTCGTAATCTCATTTAGTGTCTTCATCTTCTATTCTCCTGCCTCCTTTTTACCATCATAAGACCGTTGATGCCGTCCCAAGGGTTTATACTCGGTTAAGATCACCCGTCATCACTCTTCGATTCCGAGGGCGCGCCACGCGGCGATACCCAACTCATGCGCGACCATCTCCCCATCGGTAGAACACATGCCTGACAAACGATGGCGGGTGATCTCCTGACATGGTCCCAGAAGAATGCTCATAAAAATTACCAAGGGTAACTTTTTCAGCCTGCCTGCCGCCATATGCTTTTCAATCCACGGTCCGACATGCCCAATAAATGACTTATTGATTTCGATAAAGATTCCTTCAACTTCCTTCATGAATTCTGCATGTCTGTTTTGCATGAGATATGTGGCAAAATTTTGTTTTTTATCAATCCACTCCAAATGAAAACGAATGACGGCGAGGATGCCGTCGCGGGCATTTTCATGTTCCAAAAGTGATGTTGTGAATCCTGCCTGATAATCCGTTATTCCCTCCAGATATGCTGCGGCGGCAATGGATTCTTTGCCTTTAAAGTGATGATAAATACTGCCTACGCTTGTCCGGGAACGGCGGCAAATTTCTAAAACGCTTGTCTCGGCAATGCCCTTTTCACAAAAGCAATCCAGAGCCGCACGAATGACTTCAGAGCGGCGGATTTCTGATTTTGGATGTTTACAATTCATTCTCTTCATATTTTAGAATTATATTATAGAATATTATTCTAATCAAGAAATATTTTTGCGGGCGTCTATGAGGGACATCCTATGTAGTTCCCGTCAAGAGAAAAAAATCATTTTTTAAAATGTAATAATTTCGGTTGTATAAAAATTGCTCCCTTTTCTAAATGCACGTTTGCCATTCGTCTGCGAAACAGACGTGCTGGTTTGCCTCTGTTAATGATCGGTGCTATAGAGCCATTCGGTGATCGGCGCAATGAGGCCACTTAATGATCACCGTAATGGAGCCAGTTTATGATCGGCGCAATGAGGCCACTTGCTGATCGCCGTAATCGAGCCAGTGCTTATTTTGATTCAGCGCTCAAAAAACATCTCGGACAAGACAAAAACCTTAGTATGCTTCCGGCACTAATATGCTGGAGGATACGGAACATGAGCAACAGGAGGTTCGAGATGTACGATTACCGTCAAATTATTCACAGAATCCGCATGGGCCAGACCGACCGGGAGATTGCCCGGACAAAGACCATCGGTCGGACCAAATGCAGCCAGATAAGAGCCATTGCCTTGGATAAAGGTTGGCTTTCCAATGACAGTCCGTTGCCGGATGACAATGCCTTGGCAGATGTTTTTGCCAGGAAGGTGGTTTGTAATCCCACCCATGAATCAAAATGCCAAACCCACGAGGAGCAGATCAAAACCTGGATTGGCGAAGGGATTTGCCTGACCACGATCCGCCGGGCACTGGCCGAGCAGTATGGTTTTACCGGCAGTTATTCTTCCGTACGCCGTCTGGCGCAAAAACACGGATACCACGAAAAACCCGTAAGCTGCGTTCTGGATTTTGAACCGGGAGAGGCTGCCCAGGTGGACTTTGGCAAAGGGCCGGACATCCAGGATGTTTTCACCGGCAAGATGCATAAGACTTGGATTTTCGTCATGACGCTATGCTTCAGCCGCCATGCCTATGCCGAGATTGTTTTGGATCAGAAGATTGCCACCTGGCTTGCCTGCCACCGCCGGGCCTTCGAGTTCTTCGGCGGCGTTTCCCTGAAGATGATCATTGATAACGCCAAGTGCGCCATCACCCGCGCCTGCTACCATGATCCGGAGGTCCAGCGTTCCTATGGAGAGTTCGCTGAAGGCTACGGATTTATTATCTCACCTTGCCCGCCGCGTGATCCCCAAAAGAAAGGCCGGGTCGAATCCGGCGTCAAATATGTCAAAAACAGCTTTGTTCCCCTGCGCTCCTTCCGTTCGATCACCGACGCCAACGGCCAACTCCAATCCTGGCTGATGGAAACGGCGGGTAACCGCATTCACGGGACCACCCGGCAGAAGCCGTTGACGCTTTTTGCCGAATCGGAGAAACCGTTTTTAAAACCCCTGCCAGATGTTCCCGTGGAGATGGCATCCTGGTGTCAGGTCAAAGTCCACGGCAACTGCCATGTGCAGTTTGAAAAAGCCTATTATTCAGTCCCTTATCCGCTGGCACACAAAAAACTCTGGCTTAAGGCCACAAATAATATTGTCAAACTTTATGATGACCTTCATCTTGTGGCCACTCATCCCCGGCTTTACAAGCCCGGAGCTTATTCCACCATCGATGAGCACATGCCGCCCGGGGCTATTGCCTGGAAGCTGCAGGACACCCAGTGGTGCCTGAAGCAATCGGAATCCATCGGACCGTCCTGCCATGAGGTCATCCGGAAACTCTTTGGCGATAAGGTTCTGGATCATCTCCGGGGCGCCCAGGGCATTATCGGGCTTGCTAAAAAATATAGTGTCGTCCGTCTGGAAAGCGCCTGTCTTCGCGCATTGCATTTCGACAACGTTAAATATACAAGCATCAAAAATATCCTCAAACAAGGGATCGATCAACTGCCGCTGGAACACCCATTGTTCTCCTTGGAATCCAGACCGTCCGTCTACACCACCGGGCGGTTTCTCCGCGACGACAGGCTCCGGGAAGAAGGGAGGATGGCGCCATGAATCCCAGTCCCGATTTGATTCCCATGCTCAAACAGTTGCGATTATCCGGCATTCTGGACTCCATCGAACAGCGAAACCGTCAGGCGATCGAAGGGAAGTTCTCCTATATGGATTTTCTGGCGATGATTCTTCAGGATGAGGTGGCCCGCAGAAGTCAAAAACGTTTTTCCCTGGCGCTTAGGCGTGCCAGTTTCCGCAGTCAAAAAACCCTCGAAGATTTTGATTTTACATGTATGCCTAATATGAACCGCGCGATGCTCACCGATCTGGCGTCCTGCCGCTTCATCGAAGAAAAGGTCTGCGTCCTGATCGTCGGTCCCTGTGGCACCGGGAAGAGTCATATTGCCCAGGCGCTGGGGCATGCGGCAATTCGTGCCGGTTATGACGCCCTGTTCTCCACGGCTGACCGGATGCTCTCTCAGTTGCATGCGGCCAGGGCAACCAACAGTTACGAGAGGCAACTGGCAAAACTGGCCAATATCGATCTCCTCATTATCGATGATTTTGGCCTCAAACCGCTCAAAGGAATCCAGGATGAAGACTTTCACGATGTGATTTCAGAACGATATGAACGCAGAAGCACGATTATTACATCCAATCTGGACATTCCGGAATGGCCCGAAGCTTTTCCAAACCGCATCCTCGGGGCCGCGTCAGTTGATCGGCTCCGGCATGGCGCTTATAAAGTTGTTCTCGACGGAGAAAGTTATCGGGCCACACCATCCGGTCCACAACAACAAAAATACAACGATCTAAAAACAGAAAAAACGAATGCAAAAAAGGAGGTGAATCTGCCGTTTTGAAAGAAGCGTCCCAGACTGTTTTTTGAACACTTTGAACTGGCTCCATTACGGCGAAAAACCCTGGCTCGATTATGGCGGCAATTGACAGCGATCTTTCGTCTTTTCGGTGGTTTTGATTGAGCAAAATGAATTTACTGGTTAGAACCATGGTGGAAAAAGATTTTATTAATATCGAAAATTATATGATTTCCAAACATATAATCGCATATTTTTATTATTTTTACGTTCCAGAAGATAAGAAAAGAGATTGCTCTTCTGGATATCAAAATAGCCGATTTAAAATTATGTCTGATTATTAGGAACAATCGATTGTTCCCATAATCATGACATTTTTTTAAAAA
>JAQVLL010000178.1 GCA_028704195.1 Smithellaceae bacterium | reverse complement strand
ATCCTGATGTATCAGTGGAAAATGGTCATTTTATGATTTGTTAAGTTATTGAAATAAAAAAGATAAAATGAAATACGAATTACTCTTAATCAGTAGGTTGTCGGTTCGATCCCGACAGGGCTCACCAAATATCAAGGGGTTAGGCAATCAATGCTATGACCCCTTTTCTTTATCATGTTTAAAAATGCCAATATGTAAACATCAGGAAATTCCTTCTGATGCTGACGCCTCTGGAAATAATGACTACGGTTTTACGCGTTTTGTCGGTTGAGTCATCTTCTGGACATCCATTGCCGTTTACGTTTCATGATCCGCCGATGAGCTGAACATCCACTTCGTTTGTTGTTATCCGAACAATATATGTGCTATGAATACATATGCCCATGCTCATCAGAAGAATAATTATTCCCGCTGCACTGGGAATGATGTTGACAGTGATGTTGTTTTCATTTTCTGCGTTTACCGGTGGCAAAGAAGCACCCCCTGAAGAACGTCCCGTGGCATATAAGATAATGCACGTGCGTGATTACCAGGTCTTCCTGAAAAACTGGGACGAGACAAAAGATCCCGTGCTCTATGCCATGATATCAAATCCCACCCAGTACAATGACTTATTCCATCCCGCGCCCATAATGGGTTCCAGGCGCCCGTTTTCTCCGGATGAGTCCCTTTACAGCAGAGATGATATTCTTGTTGTCGGCCGTGTTGTGCCCTATCCAGAGAACATCGACAAAGTATTTGATGTTGATCGGATCACGGAAAGGAACCAGGAACTGTCCCTTTACTATCGGTTTCATGAAAAGACTTCTGACGTAAAGTGGCAGGGCAAGATCTGCCTGGCCATCCGAATCCCGAAGCGTAGCTATAAGAAAGTGCATTTCTTTGAAAATGGCACGAAGGTTGGTGAATTGAACCCAGAGGCGGGACAGTGGTCGCATCCGGCAAGAATCCCGGAACCCGGCAACTCGAGTGATTAAAAACGAAAGATTGCAATTGATTTGATGTCGGTCCTTCTTTCATTTTAAAACCATGAAGCACTATTGACAAGGACAGGATTTGATTGACACGCGAAGATGATTTCTATAAAAACTTCATCATATTCTCAAACGGGATAGACTTCTCATGGAAAACAATTGCCGGAATTTCTTTTTATTTTCCGTTTCAATATGCCTTGTTTTTTTGATCTTAACAGGGTGTTCTATGAATCAGGCTTGCCAACGGACCGGTAACCGGCCCGCTGACCTTGTCATTGTCAACGCGAAAATTTTTACAAGCAACACCGGACAACCCTATGCCGACAGCATTGCCATCAAAGGCGAGCGCATCACCTATGTCGGCTCATTCGAAGGAATTGGTAATTTCATCGGGCCGGATACGGCAATCATGGACGGTAAAGACCGCCTGATTACACCGGGTTTTATCGACAATCATTGCCATGTGCTCTGGATCGGCGGAATGTCCTATCTTCAGCCGCCCGACCTTTTTGAGTGTGTGACGATGAATGACATTCTTGCGAAAGTCAGAGATCGCGCCCGGAAAAATCCTGATTTACCTTTGATTGGCGGCATCGGATGGAGGATGAATCAGTTGCCTGAGGGGCCGCGGAAGGAAATCCTTGATTCCGTGGTTTCGGACCGCCCCGTGATGCTCATGAGCTACAGCGGTCAGGCCGGATGGCTAAACAGCAGGGCCATAAAGCTGATGCGGGAGCGTAATTCCAATGCGTTCGAACGCCTGGCACCGGTACGGGACTCGAAAACCGGTGAATACACCGGTGAATGCAGGCACTATCATGTTGTGAATATCCTCGATTATTTTTCCTGGAAAGAACTCGGGCCAAAAGTCGAGGAAGGCATCATGAAGGCGATGACAAATATTCTTGATGAAGCCCTTTCGTATGGCGTAACGACCATGCACGATGTCCAAATTTATCCCGAGTTTATTCCACTTATTTTGAAATTTCGCGACCGGGGAGGACTGGATAAAGTTCGTGTGCGCGGTGCTTATTTTGTGGGACGCGAGCGGCTTGACAACAAGAATCGGCTGATAAAAGATTTATCCAAATGGAAAGCAATCGGACAAAAGGAAAACGGGCCGCATTTACAGCTTGGTCAGTCTTTAAAATTTTATATTGACGGCACATTGGACAATCGTACCTCATTTTTGCTGAGTCCATATTCAGACGACCCGACCCGATGTGGAACACCGGACTGGAGTCAGGAGGAATTCAACCGCATCATTGAAATTGCCGATAAACTGAAATTCCAGTGCTTGACTCATAACACCGGTGACGCCGGTGCGAGAAGAGTTGTCAATGCCTACGAGCATGCTTTAAAGGTGAACGGCATGCGGGATGCCCGGCATGCCCTTGAACATTGTGAAATGCCTGCCCCGGAAGACTGGCCGCGAATGGCAAAATACGGTATGATCGCTTCCATGCAGCCTCAGCATTTTTACGGTGATGAAATGTGCGATAAAGCGCTTGGCTTTGAGCGCCTTCAAGGCTGGATGCCTTGGAAATCTCTTGAGCAAGAGGGCGTGCGCGTCTCTTTTGGTACTGACTGGGCGGCTGGTCCCATCAATCCCGCCTATGGTTTGATCCTCGCTGCATTGCGTGTGAACTTCAGGGGCGATAATAACTGGGGACCTGATGAGGCGGTTGACATTGAAACCGGTATTCGTCACTGGACTGCAGATTCAGCTTACAACCTCTTTATGGAAAATGACACAGGCACGCTGGAGGTGGGAAAGTATGCCGATCTGGTTATTTTTAACACGGACCTGCGTGATATGTCCACTCCATGGTTTTTGCTGACCCATAAACTTGAGCTTGGCACCCTGGACGATTTTGTGGATGTTACAATGGTAGCCGGACGTCCCGTCTATGTAAAAAAAGGAACGCTTTTGGAGTTCCCAAAAAAGAAAGTTAATCCGGAACGGACTACTGAAAATAATTGATACGGAAGGAATGAAAAGACAATGGTTAAAAGAAGGTTTATGTTGATCACAATCCTGTTGGCCCTGACTTTTCTTGTCAGTGCCGTGTCAAACGCACCGGCGGAAGTAGACTTTAAAGAATATAAAGCCATCAGGAACACAAAAGAATTCAGGTTATATTTAAAAGGGCTTGGAGAAGGCCTCCGATGGGCAAATGAGGAACTTGCCGCTCGAGGAAGTAAAGCGCTTTATTGCAAATCTCAGAAAGAGGTCATAGGTGTTGAACAATATTTAGAAATTCTAAAAAGAGAAGTAACTGAAAATGCCGCAGAACTCAGTGATGATATGCCCATAGGATTAATTCTTCTGAATGGTTTAATCAAGAGCTTTCCCTGCAAGTAAGGCCAATAGGCGACCACAAAGGGATTGATCGACACAATCAAAAAGTACAGCGGAAGAGGGGATATGTCTGACAGTCATCAGGAAATAGAAAAAATTAGAATGCGACTGGAAAAACTTGAATCGCAGATGGCCTTTCTGCAGAGAAGTCTCGGCTTAACAACAAACGAAACCCCGGCCTGAAAAACTTCTCCAGAAATCATTGAACTGGTACAAAGAGGTGACAAAGTTGCAGCGATTAAAACTTTTCGGGAGCAAACGGGTGCGAGCTTGAAAGATGCAAAAAACTTTATAGAATCCATCAAGTAATTTTAATTATGAGTACACATTGTCACAGCGGTACAAAGGGGATCCGATATAGTATGACCGCCCATCTGATTTTCACAGAAGCGCACTAATAAAGGTTAAATAAAGACATTCGCTAGATCACAAAGTTATCAACAAAGCTGTTAAAAGGTCTGTGGATAACATTGTTGATAGAAACACCAAATATACAAAACACGCTACTTTATACCGGATTGCGCAATGATTGGGCAATGGAATTATGCTTTGTAATATTATGGCGTTACAATTCATGCCATGTAAATTTAATGACTTACGCTTTGGAAATTTGAAGTTATCAACTATCATAGGAGAATGTAATACAAAATACAGACAAGGTCATTTCCTATTCGTAAAAAATAAACGTTATTATATCGCAGCAAGCCGCGTAGAATTAACGTTTGTCCCGTAGCAGCGGGATTATAAGCCGTCAGGCAAAGTTCCGAATCCAGATGATAAAAAAATATGCCTCTTTTCAGAGGCATATTTTTTTAAACTTGAAATGAAATAGTTGATGCGGATAAATGGTTATGCTGCTTCCAGTTTTACCGCGCAAACCTTGTATTCAGGAATTTTCCCGATGGGATCCAAAGCCGCGTTGGTCAGCATGTTAACGGCTGCTTCCGCAAAATGGAAGTTCATAAAGATGGTGCCCTGAGGACTTTTGCCGGTGATATGGGCTTTGGCTTCCACTGTGCCACGCCTTGATTTGACTTTCAGCATCTGGCCCTCACTAATCTTAAATTTATCGGCATCAGCCGGATGGATTTCAATAAGGCTCTCCGGATAACGTTCGCTTGGACCCTTTGTGCGGCGTGTCATTGAGCCGGTATGGTAGTGATAAAGTACACGGCCTGTGGAAAGAATTAACGGATATTCCTTGTCGGGAAGTTCCGCCGGCGGAATGTATTCGATGGCGTGGAACAGGCCAAGACCCCGTGAAAACTTATCTTTATGCAGAAATTTTGTTCCCTGATGTTCCGGAGTGGGGCAGGGCCACTGAATCCCCTCTTTTTCAATCCGTTCATAACTGATCCCAGCATAACTGGGAGTAAGCTTAGCAATTTCTTCAAAAATTTCTTTCGTCGAAGCATAGTTCATAGGATATCCCATTTTTGTGGATATCCCGGAGATAATTTCCCAATCCGGTTTTGCTTCACCGGGAGCGTTTACGGCTTTTCTGATCCTCTGAACACGCCTTTCCGTGTTGGAGAAGGTGCCGTCTTTCTCGGCAAAAGCGGCAGATGGCAGGACAACATCCGCGACTTGCGCCGTTTCCGTGAGGAAAATGTCCTGCACGATCAACAGATCGAGTTTTTGCAATTCTGATTTCACATGATGAAGATCCGGATCGGAAACAAGCGGATTTTCACCCATGACGTAGATGGCTTTAATATCGCCCCGACCTGCG
>JAQVLL010000177.1 GCA_028704195.1 Smithellaceae bacterium | reverse complement strand
TACCCGTTTCATCCACGGGGCATATGATTCTGGCCTCCTACACCATGAAGATACACGACGACGCATTTGTAAAAACTTTTGAAATTGCCATTCAGATCGGGGCGATTCTGGCAATCGTAATGCTCTACTACAAGCGCTTCATTCAGGGGATCACCATCTACATTAAACTTTTTGTCGCCTTCATTCCTACCGCGATTATTGGCTTCCTGGCTTATAAAACCATCAAAACGTATCTGTTCAACCCGCTTGGTGTATCTCTTGCGCTGATTGTCGGTGGCGTTATTTTGATTGTGATCGACAAGTGGGTGGTCACCCGGAAGAGCCGCTATGTCGAGCTCGAAGACATCTCTTATCAAAATGCCTTCTTTATTGGGCTCGCCCAGTGCGTGTCCATGATTCCCGGAGTGTCACGCGCCGCGGCAACCATCATCGGCGGTGTCGGAAACGGTCTCAACAAAAAGCAGGCTACCGAATTCTCCTTTTTGCTGGCCGTTCCCACCATGTGCGCGGCGACGGGCTACGATTTGCTAAAAACCGATGCCACCTTTTCATCGCAAGAACTGATGCTACTGGCGATCGGGCTCGCCGGAGCCTTTATCTCCGCCTGGCTCGCAGTAAGAGTTTTTATTAAATTTGTGGAGAACCACGGATTTAAGGCTTTCGGTTACTATCGCATTGTCATCGGCATTGTCTTTATTCTGTACATGGTTTCAAGCGGATCCAAATCGCTTCTGGAGATGTTATAACGCAAAAAATTCTTGTCGGAGGAATATTTCATGGTTAGAGTTTCAGAAGAAATCAAAGAGAGTTTGAAAAGCACAAAAATCGCCTTCCTTTCAACGGCGTCAAAAGACGGTACACCCAACGTGGCGCCGATTGGGGCGTTCAAATTCCTGAATGATGAAACGCTGCTTATTTCAGATCAGTTTTTCTTAAAGACACTGGCGAACCTGAAGGAAAACCCGAAAATCGCGCTGGCCTGGTGGGGAGAAAAAGGCGGATTTCAGATCAAGGCGGATATTACCATCCACACGGACGACGAAATTTTCCGTCAGAACGTCGAATGGGTACGGGGAATCAAAGAAACGCTCAAGCCAAAGTCGGCGATCGTAGGTAAAATTACCGATGTGTATCTTGTCAAAAGCGGCCCGGATGCGGGCAAGAAAATTCTTTAACGGATAATCGCCGCCGGGTAGAGTTGATGGACGGCAATATATTTTAACAGGGTGCAAGGAGTTGTCACATGGAACAGGAACACAAAGATGACGAACAAATCAAAAAGGAAATGATCGATCTTCTGATGGAAAAGATCACGGGCGGTATTTCCGAACGCGTTATGGACTATGGGAACCATCCGCGAAACTACGGCAGTCTGGATAAACCCGACGGCTACGCCAAGATCAAAGGCCCCTGCGGCGATACAATGGAGATGTTCCTGAAAGTTCGGAACGATAAGATTGACGATATCCGTTACACGACGGACGGTTGCTTGACGTCTCACGCCGCGGGGACAGCCGCAACGGTGATGGCCAAAGGCCGACCGGTTCGGGAATGCCTGAAAATCAATCAGAGCAGCATCCTGGAGTATCTGGGCGGCATGCCTGAAGATTCGCAGCACTGCGCGCTTCTGGCAGCCAACACGTTTCACAAGGCCCTGCGGGATTACGCCATCGGAAAGAAAAAATAAACGACAAGACTATGATAACGCGACATACCGAAACGAAGGCACACCCGTTCATCACTGTGATTTGCGACAACTACACAACCCGCGAAGACCTGGAAGCTTCCTGGGGTTTTGCCTGCCTCATCGCGCATGGCGGCAAAAATATTCTCTTTGACACGGGCAGCGATGGAGTTGTTTTGTCGCACAATATGGCGAGACTGGGCATCGAACCCGCATCCATTGACCTTCTGATGATTTCACACCAGCACTGGGATCATGTGGGCGGCATCTACGCGATTTTGAGCGCCAGACGCGATCTCCGGGTTTTTGTTCCTCGTTCGTTTTCCGTCCATTTTCAGGAGGACATGAAGCGATACGGCGCTCGAATCATTGACGTTGACGGGGCGGATGAAATTCTGCCCGGCCTTTTTACAACGGGAGAACTCGACGGTCCGGTGAAGGAGCAGGCGGCGCTGGTGCAAACGGAAGCAGGTACGGTGGTCATTACCGGCTGTGCGCATCCCGGCATTGTCCGGATCGTCGAAACCGCTAAAAAAATCCTTCCAAAAGACGACATCGCACTCGTCATGGGCGGCTTTCACCTGCTCCATAACAGGGATGACGAAATTTTAAATATCACTGAGCGGTTTAAAACGCTGGGTGTCCGTTATGCAGCCGCATCGCATTGCAGCGGCGAGAGGGCAAGAAAACTTTTCTCCCGCCAATACGGGGATCACTTCATCGCGCTGGGCGCGGGCAGCACCATTGGGCCTGAACATCTGAAGTAATAAATTAAAGATAATGCGACCGGAACGGTCTGTCAAAAGACTTAAATGTAAAATAGTTTTTCGTTATCTGCGTTTTTCAGAGGCGGCTTTGCTCACGCACCCCGTCTTTTTCCCCCGCCTCTGCCCCGGCCCTGTCCGCGACCCAACCCGCGACCCTGTCCGCGGCCTGCACCCTGCCTTTGTCCCTGACCGGAACGGTTGGACGTGTCGAAAAAGTCATATACCTGCTTTAAAAGCCCGCCGCCAGAGGCCGGTTGCTGGAAGCCCACCGCCTGCCTGTCCGATGGCGGCCGGAGAAAAAATCCCGAGGCTGGCCGTTCGGATATGCGCGAAAAAGCCGGCGCGTCCTTCGGCTGAAACGCCGGCACAGGTTCTTTTTTCGCCAGATAAATGGCGTCGTTGGGACATTCATCCATGCATACACAACAGCCGGTGCAGAGACCCTCATCAATTTTTGCCACCTCGTCCACCGTAATGGCTTTTACCGGGCAGGCGTCAACGCACAACCCGCAGCCGGTGCATTCGCTTTCATTAATTTTAACCGTGTTCAATCGTTCCCGTCTCATGGGTTTTCCTTTTTTTATTTGCAATGACGTTCATCTCTTTCGTCAAAGACTTTGTTTGGTTTCGTTTGCAGAATCAGCGGCATCTAAACCACTATTCTGCTCATCAAGATTTACATTTTCTCCGTAGTCACAAATCAGTACCCCCTTGAGGTGATCCATTTCATGCTGAACCACACGTGCCCATAATCCAGTCAAACCATACTGCATTTTTCTTCCCCGGTTATCGTAACCGGCTACGACAATCCGGTCGTTGCGATTGACCTTGACATGTATATCCGGCAAACTCAGGCATCCTTCGATCATATCCACCGGGCTGCCTTCCGCCTGAATAATTGTCGGATTGATCAGACAAAGCGAGTCATTTTCGATGCCGCAAACGAACAATTGTTTGGATATTCCGGCTTGAGGTGCAGCCAGACCGATGCCATCGCTTTTGCGCATGATCTCGAACATCTCGTCCGTCCATTCACGAAGCTGAACGTTGAAGGTTTCCACCGGGTCACAAAGCGCTCGCAAAACCGCATCGGGGAAAATTTTTAAACTCAATGACGGCTCTTTCGGTTGCATTGTCTGATCCTGAAATGAGTGCCGGATCAAAACCCCGAAGCCAACGTGCCTCGGGGTTTCAACCGCTGTAATCATTGTCTCAATAAAATTTGCGCGGGTTTTCGCTTTATCAGGCACAGTTAAAACCACGCACTACATCATTTATTGTCTTTGATGGACGCGAAAACCATCACACTGCGCTCACTTCGTGGTATTTTCGGTCTCTAGCTCACCCAGTCGTTTTTTGATATCCGCAAGGGCATCTTCAAAATACCTGGCCTGACCCTGAAGCGCATCAATTTCCTGCTCGCGCGTAGGCGCCGCAGCGTATGGCGCTGCTGCCGGAACTGCGTAACCATAACCGTATCCGGCGTAGGGAACACCCCAGCGTCCGCCCCGGCCGCCACCCCGGCCTCCACGGAAACCTAAACCCATTCCACGGCCAAAACCGAAACCATAACCAGGGCCTGCAACCGGATTGGCAAATCCGGGTACCGCATAACCTGCGCAATATCCCGCCGCTCTTCCTGTCATCGGTCCCATCCCCGCAGGACCTGTTCTGTCTCCTCTAGGCATAACCTTCTCCTTTCATTTTTTTGAAAAATTTCTTTTTTTGCTCATCCCCTGCCGCCGCGGAATCGCAGGCGTCTTGGGCCTCGGCGTGCACCCTGTCCTGGACCTCTACCGCAACCCGGCATGGCGTAAGCGTTTCTGATCAGCGTTCCTGCCAGATAGGCGTCGAGCACCTGACACGCGTTGCCGGAGACAAACCCGATCACGTAAATGCCGAAACTTTCCAGCATCCTTGCAAACTCCACGGAAATCGCCCCGCAGATCAAAACCTGAACGCCCCACCCGGACAGTCTCTTCGCGCGCGAATACGGCAATTCCGGCCCCAAACTCTCCGTGCGGGTGGAAACTATTTTACCGTCTTCAATCTCGGCGATTAAACCCGTTCTTGCCGAATCAAAAACGGGAGAAATCAACTCGCCCCACACGGCCAAGGCAATTTTTTGTTGTCTTTCACCCATCATCTTTAAGATTCAGCATTTTGCATGCCAGATTCGTATTTTACTCTATATTGATTATTATTATGTATGAGTTCAAATACTTGATGAATTTATTTTTCATAAACCTGCAAGGACTGAATCTAAAATAGTCGCATTAAAGCGACTCTAGGAATAAACGGCGTAGCAAGTATGCGACTTTAAAATCGCCGTTTTTACCGCGACCGGCCGTCTGTCGGGGGCAGGTCGATACCCAGGACTTTGATTTTTCTAAAAAGCGTGCTTTTGTGCATGCCCAGTTCGCGGGCGGTGGCCAGCCGATTGTTGCGGTTTCTTGACAGTGCATCGAGGATGGCCTTGGCCTCCATCGTTCGGAGGGCACCGCCGACACCGAGCGGCGCTGACGGGGGATTGAGCTTTCCGAGCATTGCTTCCGGAAGGCAATGCGGTGTGATCTGCCCTTCGCGGCAAAGGACGAAGGCATGCTCAATAGCGTTTTC
>JAQVLL010000176.1 GCA_028704195.1 Smithellaceae bacterium | reverse complement strand
CTTTCCACGACGTTAGTGATCCCTGAAAATAGGAAAGATACTTTTTGGCCAGTAAAACGGCTTCCACATCGTCTGCTGCTTCGATATCCACCACACCATTTTGCGTTTGCACGTTCATCGGGCCGACTTCCTCCGGTTTGAAAACACCCAGTCCGCCGCCTTCAATCATGACCGGGCCACCCATGCCGATGCTGGAATTCGTCGTGGCGATAATCACGTCGCAGCAGCCCAAAAGCGCAGCATTTCCGGCAAAGCAATACCCTGAAACAACACCGACCATCGGCACGGACCCGCTCAGACCGGCAAACGCGCCAAACGTTGATAAATCCAGCCCCGCCACCATGACTCCCTGCGCGTCAACATCACCGGGCCTTCCGCCGCCTCCTTCCGCGAAGAAAACGAGGGGCAGGCGCTGTTCATGAGCCAGATGCAGCATCCGATCAATTTTCTTGTGATTGAAAAAACCCTGGGTCCCGGCCAGAACTGCGTAGTCATAGGACATCACCATGCAGCGGGCCCTGTCTTCGCTGAATAATGAACCGTTGACGGATCCGACGCCTGCGATAAGTCCATCAGCCGGTGTTTTACTGATAAGATCCTCCTCGGATCGTCGCCCGCGCTGCGCTGCAATGGCCAGAGCCCCGTATTCAATGAAACTTCCTGGATCACACAGGTCTTCCACGTTGGCGCGCGCCATGCGCTGGTTCTTCTGCTGTCTTTTTGCCACTGCGTCGGGGCGATTCTCATCCAGGCCGAAAGAGAGCCTGTGGAGGACCTCTGCAAGGTCCGGGCGTATCGGTTTATTCTCTTCCTGCCCGGTTTGGGCATTTTGGGGTTTTGGCTTGTCTTTGTTGTCCTGGGATGTTTTCATATCAAGGATGCTCCTGAATATTGTCGATATTCACTCGGACCGGCCCTTTCCCATTTTCGGGAAGGGCCTTTCCTCATCAATAATAATCAATGTTGTTTTTGATTTCCATATTTATTTCCTCATGAGGATTGACAAAACAAACATCTTGCCAATATAGTAAATCAAAAAATATCTAACAATCGTTAGATAGGACACTCAAAGATCTAAGTCAAGGTTAAAAAATGACCATGGAACAGGTTATGGCAAAGAAAAGAAGCCTGGAGTCCGATTCCCGTCGTCAGATACTTGACGTGGCGCTCAAATTATTTGCCCGCAAGGGATATGCCGCTGCGACGGTGCGGGAAATTGTTGATGCCTCGGGAATTACGGCACCCTCTCTTTATTATTACTTCGGGAACAAGGAAGGCCTCTATATGGAGTTGATGCAAACCCATTGTGCCCGGATCGATCAGGTGCTCGAATCACACATGCATACATCCTCCAGCGCTAAGGAAAAGGTGAAAGATCTTGTTGATAAAATTTTTCTTCATGTCGCAAATGACAGGGATTTTTTCCGGCTGATGTTCACGATCTACTATGGCCCTTCTCAAGGCGCGCCCTATTGTGATTTCATATCCTACCATGCGAAATTTCACGCAGCGATCAAGAAGATTATTGAAGAAGGGATTTCCTCCGGGGAATTTCAGACAGGCAACCCGGGACACATGACCTTGGTGATTCGCGGCGTAGTCCAATTGGCCATGGAAGAACAGATCAAGGAAGACAGGAAAATTATGGACAGGCAGGTTTTGCAGAGGGTTCTTGATCTCATTTTGGAGCTTTTTAAACAGCCGCCTGATGACTCGAAAGAAGGCAGGTAAGTCCGCTGCCGTGAATCATGGCGAATCGGGAAACTGAATCACCCGCTCTTGCCGCAGCGCTTCAATTTCACCCTGGGTGTATCCGGTTTCTTCCAGGATGGATCTTGTGTCTTCTCCCAGTGCGGGCGACGGACCGGATGGTTGGGGCCGGGTGTCAGAAAATTTAAGCGGTATGCCGATCTCCCTGATCCTGCCGCAGACTGGATGCACCCGCTCGTAAATCATTTGCCGTGCCTGCAGGTGAGGATCTGTTTCAACTTCTGAGATATCCAGAACCGGTGTAATGCAGATATCCAGTTTTTTTGCGGCCGCAGCCCACTCATCTCTCGTCTTTGTCCGGAAAAGGGAGGCGATTTCCCTGCGCAGATTTTCAGCTTCTTCTCCCATCACCAGATGCTTGTCAATCCATTCCGTGCGACCGGCCATTTCACAAAAAATCTTCCAGAATTTGCTTTCCAGGATGCCCATGGCAATGTATTTTCCGTCGGCGCATGAATAGATGCCGTAACAGGCCAATCCCCCCGAAAGCGGCAATTCCCCCGGTGCAAGATTGATTTTCGTGGCCTGGTAATGTGCCATTTGCAGGGTTATCAGCGGCAGAACGCAATCGAGCATTGCCACATCAACAAGCTGGCCCTTGCCTGTTTTTTCTCTTGCCCAGAGTGCGCAGAGACAGGCAATCATGGACATATAAGCTCCCCCCGCCACGTCCGCGAGCTGCGGTCCGGGAAGGAGGGGGCCGGTTTCTCTGCTGCCGGCCGACGACAGGATGCCGGCATACCCGATATAATTAATGTCGTGTCCGGCGTCTTTTGCATAGGGGCCGTTCTGGCCGTATCCGGTGAGGGAAACATAAATGATGTCTTCTTTAACTTGCCTGGACTGCTCATATCCGATGCCCATTTCATCCAGCACGCCCGGCCGAAATTGCTCAATGACAATATCCGCAGTTTTGACAAGCGAAAAGAAAATGTCGACCCCTTTCTGCGTTTTAAGATTTAAGGCCAGACTGCGCTTGGAGCGGTTGACGGCAACAAAGCCCGCGGATTCGGATGCGATGTAGGGAGGATAAAAACGCATGTAGTCGGGTGAGTTTACGTCCTCAATCTTGATGACATCGGCTCCCATGTCGGCAAGCATCATCGTACCCAACGGCCCGGGATAGAGGCGGGTGAGATCAAGAATGCGAATACCCTGCAAGGGGCCTTCTTTCGGCTTTCTCTCCATGATTTGATTTCTCCGGTCATGGCGGGAATTGTCCAGTTTCAGGAAATTCCCCGCCGCAGCCCTTTTTGCTTAAACCGCTTCGATGGTGGACGTCGGTTTGGATGTGATGTTGTAAGTGACACTCACAACTTCCGGGATTTCCCTGGTGATCTTCACCGCGATTTTTTCAAGGACATCAAAAGAAAGACGGGTAGGGCTGGCCGTGCGCGCGTCTTTGCTGTTCCAGCAGCGGATTTCAATCTGATTACCGAAGACCCTTTTGTTGTTTCGCATGCCGGTTACCCGGTCTTCATGCAGAATAGCCAGATACTGAAAAGCCTTTACATCTTTTAAGGCGGCTTCGGTGATTGCGGTTGCTTTTCTGACCAGTGCGATCCTGGCGGGCGTGACTTCACCGATCACACGGGCGGCCAGCGCCGGTCCCGGAAAAGGTATCCGGTCGAACATGCCGGACGGCAGACCCAGACCGGCTCCAACCTTACGTACACCATCCTTGCGCAGTTCAATGAGGGGTTCCAGAATTTTATAGCCGAAGGCTTTCTGGGGATCAATCCCAAGTTGTTCGAAGACGTTATGCTGTCTTTTAATTCCGGCGACGGTCTCATCCACATCCGTCAGGATGGTGCCCTGCAGGAGGTATTTTGCCTTGCTTTTCACCACCAGTTTACCGAAAACATTTTTATAAAAAGTTTGTGTGATGGCTTCTCTTTTTTCTTCGGGATCCGTAAGACCTTTCAGGGCGGCAAAAAACGCCTTCGAGGCGTCGACAACTTCAACTTTGATTCCCAGTTTTTTGAAGGCGGCAGCCACTTTAGCCGGTTCATTCTTCCGCATGATGCCGTTGTCGATCATGTAGGTTTTGAGACGATTGCCCAGGGCCCTGTGTCCCAGCGCGGTGACGACGCAGGAGTCAACACCGCCGGACAGGGCATTGACAGCCAGGCCGTCGCCTGCGGCCTGCCTTATGGCATGGACTTTGTCTTCAATAAATTTATTTACATTCATATTGCCTGCTTTAATTTCTTTCATCTTGATCATGAAGGCTCCTTTTATGATGGAATTAGATGCAAAATGATTTAAACGATATTGACACGGGTTTCAAGCATTAAAGAAAAAAAAGAGCGGGATAGCTGCCATTATTTTAGATTTTGCACATTTTAGTTGTAAAATGAACAGGTTCGGTTTAAAAGTCAGCGGCAATCTAGTAAAAAAAAGGTAAAAAGACGATTTATTCTGAAAGGAGATGACGATGGAACCAATCAAAATCATGCCCTGTCTGGATATGAAAAACGGCCGGGTGGTGAAGGGTGTTCATTTTGTTGATATCAAAGAAGCGGGTGATCCGGTGGAGAATGCCGCTTTTTATCAGGCTGAAGGCGCGGATGAACTGGCCATGCTGGATATCGCCGCCACACTCGAAAACCGCAAAACACGTCTGGAATGGGTCAGAAAGGTTGCAGCCGTTCTTAGCATTCCATTGACGGTTGGCGGAGGAATCTCCTCGATTGAGGATATCGAAATGGTTCTGGGCGCCGGGGCGGGCAAGGTTTCCATGAACAGCGCCGCCGTGAAAAATCCTGACCTGGTTCGCGAGGCGGCTGATAAATTCGGGTCGGACAAAATCACGGTTGCCATTGACGCGAAAAGAAATACGGCCATGGCTTCAGGATTTGAGCTGGTGGTTTCCGGCGGTACGCTGCCCATCGCCAAAGACGCAGTGGCCTGGGCGAAAACCTGTCAGGAACTGGGCGCGGGTGTGATTCTACCCACCAGCATGGACGGTGACGGAACAAAGGCTGGTTATGATATTCCCTTTACCAGGGCGATTTCTTCCGCTGTGACACTGCAGGTGGTTGCGTCAGGCGGTGCCGGAAAACTGGAAGATTTCTACGAGGCAGTGATCGAAGGCGGAGCCAATATTTTGCTGGCTGCTTCGGTTTTTCATTTTCGGATGCTGAAGATCAGGGACGTAAAAGATTATCTGCGGGGGAAAGGACTGACCGTTGCCTGAACAACAAAGAACGGTTGCGGGTAGACCCCATTATGATGATTGGCTGACGTGGTGAGCAAAACAGGTTCATTGCCGATGGCCGGCAGCTCATAGCTCCAGAGGAAAATATC
>JAQVLL010000175.1 GCA_028704195.1 Smithellaceae bacterium | reverse complement strand
TTATACTCCCTGGGCCAGGGAAAGGAAATACCCGACCATCTCGATTGAAATTGACGGGAACCTTCTGCCGCCCAATGTGCTCTCCAAGCTCGAAATCTTCATGCTCAACGTCAAACGCTTCCGGGGCAAGGGAGACAGCCATTCCATGGTGGAGCATGAAGGGAAAACACATGCCGCCATTGACCGGAAAATCATCCGCTGATCCCGGTAAAAAAAGCCTCCCTGGAGGGACCCCCCCGGGGGAGGCTTTTCATACCAAGTCGCATGTAGTTGCCCATTTCAGAATGGCAACTACCGATAAGGAAGGACTTGTTTCTTTTTGCGCTTCCTTGCGGAACGCGCATCCGGTCTTTGGCTAGCTTTGTTGGCACCGGTCGCGTGCCCCCAGACATGGGGGTCGGCTTTCTCGACGTATAACCTGAAGGTCACGCGTCAATAATACGCCTGCGGAGCGCGGTCACTGAGCCTGTCGAAGTGCCGCCGCGTTATCCTTTGAGTGGAACTTGGTATCCATAGAAGTTTCTGCGACAATCCTTGCCGAATATTAACCCCTCTTCGGCATTTTCAACAACGCCACCGCAAGCACCAATCCGACTACCGCAAGCACCGCCGTAGGATAAAAGGCGTAAGTGTATGTTCCGAAGACGTCCTTGGCCTGGCCGGAAATAATGCCGCCAATAATAGCACCCAGACCGTATGCGAAAAAGACCACTCCATAATTCTGCGCGTAATTCTTCATGCCGAAAAACGCAGCCGTCGCGGTCGGCGCAATCGCCAGCCAGCCGCCCAGACACAGCCAAAAGCCGATGAAACTGATGGTGTAAAGCATCGTATTACCTTCCTTGGCCGTAATCATAATAATGGAAACAATAAGAATCATCAACAGATTGAGAATTGCGGCATTGCGGGGCGTGATCTTGTCCGTCAGAAAACCAAACAGCGGACGTCCCACGGCGTTGAAGATTGCGAAAATGCCGACCAGGGTGGCAGCCGTTTCACCGGAAATCTTGATAATTTCGTTGCCAACCGGCTTGGAAATCCCGATGGCCATCAATCCTGCGACGCATCCGATGATATAGCAGAAGAACAATCCCCAGAACGCACCGGTTTTCATCATTTCTCCCGGGGTAAAATCGGAAGCGGCAACGGTGCCTGCAGCCGGTTTCCAGCCCGATGGGACCCAGCCGGCGGCAGGAAAACGAAAAGGCAGACTCAAGACAACAAGAATAAGTCCGAAAGCAATGCCAAAATACATAAACGTTGTCGACAACCCTACAGACGGAATCAAGACGTTGGCAAGCTTTCCGGTAATCAGGGCCGACCCCCCGAAACCCGCCAGCATCAGCCCCACTGCCAGACCTTTTCTGTCCGGAAACCATTTGGCCCCCATGGAAACCGGGCAACCGTAAACCAGGCCGACACCTGATCCGGCAATCACTCCGTAAGTCAAAGTCAGCATCCAGATATTTGAAGCAAACGCGGAAAGAAGCCAGCCCAGTCCGACAATGATGCCTCCGATCACTCCCAGTTTGCGCGGTCCCAGTTTTTCCATGACACGGCCACCGAAAAACATCAGGACAGAGAAAAAAGCCAGGAAAACCATGAAAGGCAGATTGGCCTGAAAGGCCGAGATACCGGAAAACGCTTCCTTAACCGGTTTCAAAAAGATGCTGTAGGCATATACCGCTCCCAGACAAACATTCATCACAATCCCCAAGACCACAAATAACCACCTGCCGCTTGCGGCAGGCATTCCGAAAACCTTATCATCAGAACTCATCGGTGAACCTCCTCATAAAATTAGCAAAATGATTGATTTTGGACTCTTATAGAGTTACGTTTCAAGTGTCAATAAAAATGTCAAAAAAATACGCTGAAAAATCATGCACTCATTCTGGACCATTTTATGATAGGGGGAAAAGGACAATTCGAAGGAGCACTATCATTGAAAGAAAAGAAAACTACTATGACCGGAATCATCCTCGCGGGCGGTAAAAATTCCCGCATGGGTGTGAATAAGGCGTTTTTGGAAATCAACGGCGTACGTATGATTGATAAAACCATGGACATCTACAGGCGGCTGTTTTCCGAAATCCTGATCGTCACGAACGACCCTCTCCCCTACCTTGAATTCACCCATGCGGCCATCGTTACGGACATCTATAAAGGCAAAGGTCCGCTGGGAGGCATTTACACAGGCCTGTTTTATTCAAAAAATCCTTACGCCTTTGTCAGCGCGTGTGACATGCCCTATTTGAACAAGGACTTTATCGAATACCTGGCCGGGCTATCGGGTAAACATGATGTCATTGTTCCTGCACTTGCCGAGAGGTATCAGCCGCTGCATGCAGTCTACTCACATAACTGCGTGCCTTCCATCAAGCGTCTCCTGATGCTGGACAAACTTAAAATCACCGGTTTTTACAGAGACATGCGGGTGCTGGCGGTTTCTGAAGAACAGATTTCACCGTTTGACAAAGACGGCATGCTTTTTCAAAATCTCAATACCCCCCAGGATGTGGATAAAGCTCAAAAAAATACTTGACAACCATTGAACGTTCATTTAAATATGTTGAGCAATTACTCAATACAACATCGGACGATTCCATCATATTGCTGCAGCCAAAAAGCCTGTCAGCAAGCCTGTGCAAGGCAAACAGGAAAAGAATGATCGACAACCGCCAAAACATTATCAATGCCACTGAATGTTTGCTGCAAACGAAGGGACTCACCCGTTTAACCACACGGGAAATCGCGCGCGAAGCAAACGTCGCCGAAGGGTTGATTTATCATCACTTCAAGGACAAGGCGGGACTCATTTACGAGGTAGTTGCCGCGCGATTCAATGAAACATCAAAACTCTTGCAGAACCTGCCGCTTCAGGTGGGAACACGCACGCTTCCGGAAATTCTGGAAGATGTCTTTTATGCAATCTATTCCGCTCATTATGAAACAGTCCTGATGATCTGCTCGATTTTCTCCGACCGTCAACTGATGACCCAAATGCGAAAAATTATTGAGGAACGAAACTTAGGTCCCCGCAGGGCCAACGAAGGGCTGCAAGTTTTTCTGGAAGCGGAACAGCGGATGGGAAGGTTCTCTGTAAATGCCGATCCGGCAACGGCGACCAAATGCCTGCAGATGATCAGCCTCCAGGCGGCCATGGACGATAAATTAATGGGGTATACTTTTGATGCGTCGCGTGTGCGAAGAGAAATCCGCGGCTATGTGCAATTGCTGATGACCGGCATTGAGCCGCATCCGGCAATACCGAAACCAAACGCTTTAAGAAAAATGAGAAAAAAATAACCGCCAGACGGTATATTTCTATTGATGCATAAAGGGGTGTCCGATGAGAAGGAATAAAAGGGTCAAATGGAGGGCTGCAGCAGGTCTATTGGCTGTGGTTTTGATATTGTGGGGCTGTGGTGACAGGAAGGCGGGGGGACCGCCACCGACGCCCGAGGTTGCCGTGGTAACCATGCACACAAAACCGGCGGTGACCACCACCGAACTGTCCGGTCGGACATCCGCCTATTTAGTCGCCGAAGTGCGTCCCCAGGTTGGCGGTATCATCCAGAAGCGGCTTTTCAGGGAAGGTTCCGATGTCAAAGCCGGCCAGCCTCTTTTCCAGATCGACCCCGCTCTCTATCAAGCGGCTCTGGCCCGTTCCGAAGCCCATCTGTCCGCTCTTCAGCTCAAGGAGAAAAGACTGAAGGAACTTCTGGCGGAAAAAGCCGTCAGCCGGCAGGACTACGACGATACATCAGCCGCATTGAAGCAGGTTCAGGCAGATGTGCAGACCGCACGCATCAATCTGAAGTACACAACCATTACCGCGCCCATTTCAGGCCGTATCGGAAAATCCAGCGTTACCGTCGGCGCTCTGGTGACAGCTCACCAGCCAGTGGCGCTGGCGACCATTCAGCAGATGGATCCCATGTATGTGGACGTTTCACAGTCAACAACGGATGTCTTCCGTCTGCGTCGACAGATCCAGGAAGGTCAGATTGACCCCAATACGAGCCAACAGAAGAACGTCCGGCTTTTTCTGGACGACGGAACGGAATATCCATTGAAAGGAAACCTGCAGTTCCGCGATATCACGGTTGATGCAACAACCGGATCGGTCATCCTGCGCATTGTTTTTCCCAATCCGAAAGGCGTGCTGCTGCCGAACATGTTTGTCCGGGCAGTCATCCAGGAAGGCCTTCATAAAAACGCCATGCTGATTCCCCAGCAGGCCGTGTCACGCGATCCCAAGGGAAATCCCTATACATTAACAGTGGATATCGGAGGGAAAGTTGAGAAGCGTCAAATCAAACTGGATCGGGCCATTGGAGATGCCTGGCTGGTCGAATCGGGTCTTACCGACGGCGACCGGGTCATTGTCGAAGGAATGCTAAAGGTAAAACCCGGCATGACCGTCAAAACAGTCCCTTATGAAAACAGCGGAAAAACGAATTCTACGGCCCCGCCCGCAAAAACGAATTAACGGAGACGCCTGATGCTATCAAAATTTTTCCTGGAACGGCCGGTTTTTGCCTGGGTCATTGCCATTATCATCATGGCCGTGGGCATTCTGGCCATTTACAATCTCCCCATTTCCCAGTATCCGGAAATGGCTCCGCCCTCTATTTCGGTTTCCGCCTCCTACCCCGGCTCTTCATCCGAGACCGTGGAAAACAGCGTCACGCAGGTTATCGAACAAAAGATGACCGGCCTGGACAATCTCATCTACATGTCCGCATCCAGCGACTCGGCAGGAGGTGCAAGGCTGGAACTGACCTTTGCCCCCGGAACAGATCCTGATGTGGCCTGGTCCAAAGTGCAGAACAAGGTCCAGTCCGCTATCACGGCCCTTCCGGATGTGGTTCAAAACCAGGGGGTAACGGTTGCCAAATCCACACGCAATTATCTGATGATTGTTTCACTGATTTCTGAAGACGGCTCCATGGATGGCGATGATCTGAGAGACTATGCCAAATCCAGTCTGGAAAAGGTCATGGCACGTGTCCCCGGAGTGGGCGAAGTGGAAATCTTCGGCGGCGGATACGCCATGCGCATCTGGCTGAATCCCGAAAAGATGA
>JAQVLL010000174.1 GCA_028704195.1 Smithellaceae bacterium | reverse complement strand
TCAACAGCCAAGGCTCACCGGATGCAAACCACATCTTGAAGGTATCACCTTCTTTGAGGACACACGGCGTGGCGCAAAGATTGGGAAATTCCTTCGATCGATCCATCATGGGCCCCGGGTACAAGCGCTTCAGCATCCTGCCGTCTTCGGCTTCCTCGGCGACACCGATGGAATTTCTGAACGGTACCGTTATGCCAAGGTTCCAGCCGTAATAGTAGAAGCGTTTCCTCCCTTCTATTGTTACGATCGAAGTCACGTTCACGCCACTGTCGTCGAAATTGCCCAAGGCGGCTTTTTCAATGATGGGTTCATGGTGATTATAAAGGTTTGAAAACTTGTTATCCACGATGGATGCGTCCATATAGGTGGGAAATCCATAATTGGTTTTGTCACGGTGCGTAAAATAAATACGAATAAGGCCTCTTTCGTCATCCGTAACATCAACAACTGGAAACATCGCATGCGTATAGGGATCTTCCGCCGCCGGACAATAGATCCGTCCAAGTTTTTTCCATTTCATGGTTTTTCCCTCCACTCTCCGTGATCCATGCAGTCTGCTCGCTGCACGCCGATTTTCCGGCCCGTATACAATCCTTCGTAAAAATAACGATCGAAGCCACAATCCTTCATCGCAGCGGCCATCCGATCGATGTCATAATCGACTCTTCTCAGATAAATGTTTTTGCCGTCAAAAAAGGCAAAGGCCGCTTTGGGATCGTTGTCCCGGGGCTGTCCCACAGAACCCGGATTACAGTGGCAGATACTCCCCACCTGACTCAGCGATTGAATGTGCGTATGCCCTGAGAAGAAATGTTTCGCGTGCTCGTTCCGAAAATACTCTTCGCTGACTTCGGTCAAATACTCGTCCAGGGGATCTTTCCATCCACCGTGAACAAACGAAGTTCCGCAAAATTCCATTTTCGGCGCCGAGTTTCTGAGCCATTCCAAATGTCCGGAGGTAATATGCTCCCGCTGATATCTCAGCAAAACATTTGCGGCGTTCGAACGCGGACAGGGCTGATTGTTTGCCAGGTAGTAATCATGGTTCCCCAGGATATTCGGAATATTTTTTTGCCTCAGTATCTCAATACATTCATTGATCTGGCAGTAATATCCGGCTACGTCGCCCAGTGATATGATCTGGTTACATCCGCTTTTTTCGATTTCATGCAAAACTGCCTGCAGCGCGGGGAAATTTCCATGAATGTCGGAAATAACGGCCATCATGAGAGGCTCACAACGTCTTCAATGTATCGGACGGCCGTTCCTTTTTTGATGACTGCAGGACTGGGCATAAACTTCTCTCCAAAGTATTCGATGCACATTTCCGGTTCATTAAAACCGAAGGCGGTGCGCAGAGAAAGCGAAGAGGAAAACCGTGGATTCACTTCCAGGAGAAGATACTTTCCCTGATGCCGCCTGAATTGATAATTCGTGGGTCCGACCGGCCTGAACAAAGCAGTCAAACGATTTACTTCTTCGTCAAGCTCCGGAATATTGACTGTTTGCGCCTTCACTGTCGAACCTTCCCTGCTCAGTTTTCTCGAAAAAGCGATGGATTGCGACAGCGATCCGTCACCCAGGCCAAATACACCAACGGTATATTCATGATCTTCATCACCGACAATTTCCTGAAGCATAAAGTTATCACCCAGCTTGCTCTTCCAGTAGTCAAAATCCGCCCTGGATTGGAGGGTCACGATGCCTTTGGAAGCGGATGAGCGCCTCGGTTTAATCAGACAGGGCAGTTTTAATACTTCCGTAATCACTTCATACTCACCCGACACAAAGGTTTTGATCGCCTTGATCGAATGTAAAGTCAGATACTCATACAAAAGCCATTTATCCCTGGATATGTCAATCAGGGCTTTGTTGTTTAAAATAATCTTTTTAAAGTCGCCCTTAAAATGATCCTGATCATCGCAAAGCCTGTAAATTTCCGGTTCCAGGCCTAAAAAAACCAGGTCGATCTTGTATTGATCAATAACATCAGCTACAAAGTCGCAATAGCCGGCGTCGGAAGCCCAAACAGCCTGAAGAAAGGCATCACACCATCGCCGGCCCACGGCGTCCGGATAGACGTCCATGCCAACAATATTAACGTCATACCGGCACTGCCTTAAAGAACGGACAATCCCGTAGCCGATGATCGCACCGATGCCGGTGACCAATACATTATATCGCTTCATCTTTTAAAACGACGTCGTCCATTCCCCATAGACGCTCGTATTCCTTTCTGTCCAGCAGGGGAAGCTGGTCTTCAACCGGGCGCCTTGGCGCAGGCTCGGGAACAACCTGGGTTTTGGGAGAAAGCACAACCTCAAAAAGATGAGGCTTTTCAATTTGGAGCCCTTGGTCAAGCCGGTCAAAATCCTCACGAGTATGGATTTTCGTATATAAAATATCAAATGCATATGCAAGTTTTTGAAAGTCCGGATTGGCATATCCCTGAACCGAACCGAAGCATCGGCCACTGAAAGATTTTTCGTGATAGGTCCGAATCAGTCCCAACGATTGATTATTCATGATGAATATTTTCATGGGGATTCTTTCCCGAAACACCGTCTGCAATTCCTGCAGGTTCATCTGAAGGCCGCCATCGCCCGTCACACAGATAATCTGTCGATCGGGTGACGCATAATGAGCGCCAATACCCGCCGGCAGGGAGTAACCCATTGCGCCATGCCCGGCGGAACAAAGCAGCTGTGTATCCCCGGCGAGACAGAAAGATTGGGCAACCCACATCAGGTTTTGTCCGACATCGGCGCACACCACCGCCTTTCCGGATGCCTTCCTGCTCAGAATATACAAGAATTCATTGGGATCGACACCGCAGGCTTGATCATACCCCGGATATGAAGGATATTGAACTTTCCACCGGCGAATTTGATCTAACCACGCTTTATGGTCTGATTTTCCGTCGCCTAGCTCCTCCATCAACACCTTCAGAAAAGACTCAATGTCACAACAGACGCTGACAGTTTCACAAACGTTATGTTTCAGTTCATTAGGATCGACATCGACATGAATGATCCGCGCCCTTCTTGCAAAAAGAGTTCTGTCGGTTCCTGTCTGCCGCTCGTCCAGCCTTGAACCGAGGACCAGCAGAAGATCGGACTTCGCCACGGCAAAGTTAGCATAGCGATTGCCGTAGGACCCAAGAAATCCGCAGAAATGTTCGTCATCATGATCAATCGCATCCAGTCCCCTCAGTGAACAGACCACCGGAAGATCGCAGACATTAAAAATTTTTTTAAATAGCCCCTTGCCCCTGATCGACGCCAACCCGCCACCGGCCAGGATTACCGGTCTTTTGGCCTCTGACAGCAGGGCGACGATTTTCCTTACGGTCTTTCGATCGGGACGGAGCTGCTTCTTCGTTTCCAATGCATATTCTTCAGAATCATAAAAGCTTTGCAGCGACTGGACATTGATTTCGCATGCCTGCACATTGTGCGGGATATCGATTAAAACAGGTCCGGGACGCCCGGACTGCGCATAAAAAAAAGCCTTTTCAAGGTAAAAGCGTATTTTTTCCGGTTCCATAACCGTTTCGGCAAACTTTGTAATCGGATTGACAATAGAAACTATATCCGTTTCCTGAAAACCCTGCTGACGAATGGTTTTTTTTGTCTTCATCTCACGCTGACTCACCTGCCCGGTAATGAAAAGGCACGGTATAGAATCAAAAAAAGCATTGGCAATCCCCGTGACCAGATTGGTGGCCCCGGGGCCGCTAGTGGCAATGGCAACTCCGACACCTCCGCCGGCTCTTGCATAGGCATCGGCGCAGAAGGAGGACGCTTGTTCATGGTAATTCTGGATATAGGACAGCCCTTTGACTTTATGAAGTGAATCGATTAAATGTGTAACGGAACCGCCCTGATAGCCGAAGATATGGCCGATCTTCTTTTTGAAAAGAAAGTTCATGACGTAATCGGAGAGCTTCATCAGCCAACATACCTCATATACCGTGACGCCTCGCTGCCGCAATTGAACAGCAGGTCCATAATACTGACGCCGTGCGTGAAACCGCCCCAAAGCTGGGGGTATTCGGGATAGCCATCGTAATCGAACCAGGTAAGCCGGATGCCACTTTCAGCAAAAACGGCTTCGTCAACATAACCCCGTGCAGCAGGTCCTGATATATATTCACTTCCGCCGGCCTGGGCGCATAAGCTGGCCAGTCGCTCGGTTTTGCCGTCTATCACTTGATAATCCCATGAATTACTGATGATGGTATTAACACCTAACTTCATACATACCCATTCGATAAGTGTCCGATTGAGTTGCGACAGATGTGAATATTCGTTTTGGAGGTAAAGCGGCTCAAGATCCAGCGCTATGTCATTGAAATGCTTTGCGCGACGGTAGTGCTGATAAAAAGACTTCCAATGTAATTTGGCCCATTCCGTGCCGTCGATTTCCGTTTCGCGAATGGTCTGGTGATATTTTCCTTTCACCTTTACAGGCACAGTCAGCCATTGCACACCCTGCGGCGTCTTGATCTGGTTGCGGTTGCGCCAGTCGCGCCGCGTATATTGCATATCGTCATACAGGATGAATTCGTCCACAGCGGCAATCATATCGAAATATCCCTTCCAGGGAATATAGTTGGATTGGACAATGGCCACTTTCTTTTTATTTGATTCCATAGCGGTTTCTGGTTGCGTAAGACATTAATTTTCGGTTTTCTTCAAATCTCTTCTCGTTGGGCGCTTTAAGCGCTACGAAAACCCCGAAAGGTTCAGCAGTTTTCTGGCGGCGGTCGGAAAAGATATCAGGTAATTGGTCCAGTAGTCGTTGCCGCCACTGGCGGATTTGGTTGAGATGGACGCCACATTCGCTTGAAACTGGGCCATGGTTTTTTCCCTTTTCACGGCTTCGAGGGCGAGCCTGGTTTTAAAAGCTCCATCATGGTTTCTTCGCATGCTTTTAGCCATTTCTCTCTCCTTCTTGGGTATGGCAGACTAGCATGCACCTTATTCACCTGCCTAGTTTTTGGGAAGTTTTGCGCTAATTGCACAAATCTGGTTCCGGGACAGTTGTCTCATGTCTTGTTTACCGCTATTCCATGCTCGATACCAATCCGCCGTCCAGT
>JAQVLL010000173.1 GCA_028704195.1 Smithellaceae bacterium | reverse complement strand
ACTTTGTTGAGATCATCCCTCGTTTCCTTCGCCTGTTCTCTTTCCTCCTGTGATGTCGGGGCAATGATGGACTCAACGGATGTCAATGTCAATCACCTGAAGATACCGCGCGTTCCGAAAAAACAGCTGGAAAACGTCATTTTCTTCACGGCCAAAAAAGAAAATCCCATCGACGAAAAAGACGTTGTCTTTGACTACGAGATGCAGGGCGAAATCACTGATCAGGGCATTCCCAAATATTCCGTGATGGTTTACATCGCCCCGCGGACAGTCTTGGAGAAGGTCAGGGGACTTTTCTCATCAATTGGTGTCGATCTCGCAGGTATCACCATTGCCCCCTTCGCCATCCAGAACATTTTCAGGACGAAATGGCTAGCGGTAGGAGAAGGCACGTTCGCCAGCCTCTTTATCGGGAACGATTTTTCAAGGATTGACATCTACAGTAAAAATAACCTGGTGATGACCAGGGGCGTCAAAACCGGCATTACCAGCATGATGGAGGCAATCGAAGAATCCGTCGCAGAAGCCATGCCGGGAAAGAAGATGGACAAGGATCACGTAAAAAACATCCTGCAGGAGCTTTCCGACCATCCCGGTGAATCGATAAAGGATGAAGACGGTACCCACTGGAGCCAGAGTAAGATTCTGGACATGATCATGCCGGCGTTGGAGAGGCTGATACGCCAGATTGAAAGGACGCTGGAATATTACGCGACGTCGGTTGGTTATGAAAAAGCGGAGAAAATCTACGTCTCATCCGTCCTGAGCGGATTTCATCATATGCTTCTGAGTTACGTCAGTGAGCAGCTGGCAACACCGACGGAGTTGTTTGATCCTTTTGAGGGAAAACACGCCGCCACAGCCGGTGCTTCCCTGTCTCCGGCCGACAAGGCTTCGCTGGTCCCGGTGATAGGATTATCCCTGTCCGATATAAAATACACCCCCAATGCCATCTTTACCTACCTCGATAAAAACAGGGAAGTAAGAGACAGGATGATCAATCGCGGAATCTTGGCGGCGTTTGCGGCCGCCCTGGTCTTATGCCTTGTCTTCATCGTTTTTCAGGTGGTTGAAATGGGGCAGCTCGGCACCAAACGGGCAAAGCTGGAGCAGGAAATGTCTGTATTCAAACCGTTGTTGTCCAGGGAAAAGGTGAGCGCCCTCGTTGAAGAAGCGAAGACCCGACATCAGATCACTCAGCAGTATTCCAAAAAATATAAAGGGATGGCGCTTATCAGCGAACTGTCTTCCCTGACGCCGGAAGATATACGGTTGATAAATGTCCGGATAAATAATCCTTCCGGAAAGGTTCTGCCGCAGAAGCAAAATGTCGAGCAGGTAAAAGAAACCGCGCTAAAGGAAACCGGCGACGGTGTCAGCATAGAAGGGGTTGTGCTGGGAGAACGGAACGCGCTTGACGCGCTTCTGGCGCAGTATGTCATGAACCTGGAACGATCCGCTGTGCTTCAGGGCGTAAAAGTGGAAAAAAGCAGTATTGTGAATCTCCGGAAGAAGGAAATTCTTCAGTTCAAAATTAACGCGAAAATAGGTTAAGGATGATTAACAAAATCAAACAGACCATTCCATCAAACAGCCTTGGTTATATTTTAATCTGCGGAGGGATCCTCGTCATCATCGTACTTTTGATCATCTTCCCTTTGAACCGGGTCAATGCCGGTCGTGCCAAGGACATAAAAAAACTTCAGGACCAGATTGAAGAGCAAAAGGGATTGGGGCAGGTTTACCAGATGGCGCAAAGTGACACCGGGAAGAAATCAGAGTTTATTCTGGCCAATCCAGCCCGAACAACACTGTCCCGTCAGGAGACGGAAAAGTTTCAGAAATCATTCCGTGAGGAAGCCCAGAAGGCCAATCTGATGATCATGTCCCTGATGCCGGATACCGGTTCCATGGGCGTTGGATCGAAGTACCTTATCTACAACGCCACCGTTAAGGGAGAGTTTGCCAATTTCCGAAAACTTCTGGTCGGATTGGGCGAGATGCCTTACATTGAGCAGATTGAAGAAATGAACATGAAGCAGGACAGCGATTCCATGGAGTTCAGTTTGAAAATAGGGATTGCCCTGGCCAATTAACAGGGTGCGGGAAAAAATGAAAAAACTGGAAAAAAGAGAAATCATTATTCTGGCCATCGCAGCTTTGTTTGTTTTATATGCGATATACGAGTTGCTAATTGCCGGGCCGGCGGCAAAAAAAGCCAAAACCGTGGCCAAACCCGCTGAGATCGAGACGGTTGTCAACACGTTAAGCACTGATTTAATGAAATACAGGGCGGGTGGAGTCGATGCCTATCTCGCCAAAAGGGCGGAAACGGACTGGGGCAAAAACCCGTTTTGGGAGAGGGAATCGTACCGTGTATTTGCCGGAGACAAAGAAGGCGGTGTTGCCGGGGTAAAATTCATTTACTCCGGTTATGTGGATACAGGACGGGAAAAAATAGCGATCGTCAACGGAGTGGAATATCAACCGGGGGAAGCCCTTGAAATCGAGGGTTACGAGTTGAAGAGCGTCCTGCCGGAAAGCGTTTTGATTGTTAACCGCAGGACAGGCAGCCAGTTGTCCGTTCCCATGCAGGAATAATCATTAAGACAGGGAGGTTATTGTCTTGAGAATAAGTGTAAACCAGAAGAGAATAGGCAGCGCGCTGATCGGTTTATTTGTGCTGATGTTTGTCATCGGCTGTGCGGGAGAACGCCAGATCACTAAAAATGACACTTTTTTTGAAAAATGGAACACCCTTGCGGAAAATTCCCAGGGGCATTCTCCCGAGGCCACGCCCAAAAAGATTAGTATCGATGCAAAAGCCGGCAAAAAAACCAGGTCAGACGCGGCGATGGGAGAAACCTACGGAAGGCTGCCGACCAAGCCCATCAACCTTACCATGCGTCAGGCGGACCTCAAGGCAGTCCTGCGGGCCATGGCCAAGTCTGTCAATTATAATCTGATCGTGAGAAATGATCTGAAAGACGAAGTCAGTGTTGATTTCCGCGGCGTTCCCTGGAATCAGGCCTTCATCGGGCTGTTGCAGACTCATGGTTTGTCCTATGTCTGGGAGGGTAATGTCATCCGTGTCATGACCATTGATGGCATCGAAAAGGAATTAAAGCGGAAGGTACAGCTGCGCGACATTCAGTGGGTTGAGCCTTTAATGAATCCGGTTGTCATCAAAATTGATTATGCCGACGCGAAGAAGCTGGAAAAGACCATACAGGGATTCCTGACCAAGGATAAAGACGGAAAGACAAGCGGATCCGTCACGCTGGATGAACACAGCAACGCCCTGGTCATATCGGCTAACGCCCAGGACCTGGCAAAAATGATTCCGATCATTGAAAAACTGGACAAGCCGACGCCTCAAATTCTGATCAAGGCCAACATTGTGGAAACGACCAAAACGGTCGCCCGTGATCTGGGCGTTATGTGGGGCGGAATGTACAAGGGCAACATCAACGGTACAGATCATTACATCACACCCGGCGGAACCGTGGGGACAGGAGATCCCATGTCCGGCTTGTATACAGCAATACAGGATAAAGGCATCAGCGGGCAGGGATTCGCATCAAACTTCCCGATTCAGGGCATTGCCAGCGCGGTGGGTGCCGGTTCATTGGGACTTATTATCGGTAAAATCGGCGGCAATCTTCTGGAAGTTCAGCTTCAGGCGCTGCAGCAGGACAACAAGCTCAACATCCTGTCCAGCCCATCCATTACAACGCTTGACAATCAGAAGGCCTTTACGGAAAACGGCGAACGGGTTCCCTACACGACGATTGAGCAAGCCAGCACCGGAAGCACCCCCACCACGACGACGAAATTTGAAGATGTTGTTATGCGCCTGGAAATCACGCCGCATGTCATTGATGGCAAAAACTTAAAAATGACCATTTCCGTGAAGAAAGACGAAGTGGACATGACCAGGAAGTCCAGCCTGGGAGACCCCTATATCATCAAAAAGAAAACGGAGACGGTTCTGATTGTTCAGGATGGCGAAACCATCGTCATTTCCGGACTGACCAAGCAGCGGCATACAACCGGAGATACCGGATGGCCAGTGCTGAAAAACATTCCCATGCTGGGTTACCTTTTTAAAGTGGACAGCAAAGGCGAGCAGATGGAAGAAGTCCTGATTTTCATTACGCCGCATATTCTGCAGGTGGCTAGTGCTGATGCCAAACGGCCTGCGTCCATTCATGATGACGATCAAACCGGAAAAATGGAAAGAAACTAAAGGCGATGTCTGAACGATGGAATATTTTAATCTGCTTGAATTCAAGAAAGAGCCTTTTTCCAACTCTCCTGAACCGGAGTTTCTTTTTGCCGCGCCTCAGCATAACATCTGTCTGCAAAGGCTGGAGCTGGCCGTTCGTTTAAGGCGCGGACTGAATATTGTGATCGGCGCTGTCGGCACGGGAAAAACAACCCTGTGCCGTAAGCTCATCCAGAATTTAGCCCTGCCTGTCGCAGGCGATGCGCCTGTTGTTGAAACTTTTCTGTTGCTGGACCCGGCGGTGGCCGGCCGTTTGGATTTTGTCCGGACGGTCGCGTTGATTCTGGGTATTGCAGACATTCTGGAAGACGACAGCGAGTGGCAGATCAAGGAGAAAATTAAAAACTTTCTTTTCGAACAGGGAGTTCAGGAACAGAAAAACATTGTCCTGGTCATTGACGAAGGGCAAAAAATTCCGGATGAATGCCTGGAAATCCTCCGGGAATTTTTAAATTACGAAACAAACAGCTTCAAGCTCCTGCAGATTGTTATTTTTGCCCAGCCGGAATTGCGTAAAAACCTTGCTGCGCGGGCGAATCTTCTGGATCGCGTCAACTATCTGTACCACTTGAAGCCGCTTTCGTTTATGCAGACGAAAGCAATGATTGAGCATCGGATTTCCCTTGCGAGCATTGAACCCGATCGCCCTCCGCTTTTCACCATGGGCGGAATGGCCGCCGTTTATTTGGCCACGCGGGGCTATCCCCGTAAAGTGGTTTCTCTGTGCCACCAGGTTTTGCTCAAGATGATGATCCGCGGGAAAAAAAGCGCAGGCTGGCTCTTGGTGAGAAGCTGTTCAGGGAGTCCGGCCGTTCATGGACCCCG
>JAQVLL010000172.1 GCA_028704195.1 Smithellaceae bacterium | reverse complement strand
AATCGAGCAGGTTTGTTAAACAGTTTTTTTCGACAGGCCTTGTCTGTTTAGGAAAAAGCGCTTTACCGGAATTCGGCTTAACGGCAACGACAGAGCCTCTTGCATTCGGCGTTACGCGTAACCCGTGGCATACTGATTATTCCACCGGGGGATCTTCGGGCGGGTCGGCGGCACTGGTGGCTTCCGGTGTTGTTCCACTCGCGCACGGCAACGATGGTGGGGGCTCCATTCGCATACCGGCTTCATGCTGCGGACTGGTCGGGCTCAAACCTTCGCGAGGGAGACTTGAACCGGTCGAAGGATCTCAATTGATGCCGGTCAACATTGTTTACGAAGGTGTGTTGTCACGTACGGTGCGCGATACGGCCACTTTTTACCAGGGCGCGGAAAAATATCGCCGTGCCCCCAAAATGCCCGAGATCGGACTGGTGCAAAACCCGGGGAAAAAACGCCTGCGCATCGCTCTTTTTACGGATTTGCCCTATGGCACGTCCGCACATCCCGAGTCAGTCGATCTGGTTCGCCGTACCGGAACTCTCTGCGAAGAACTCGGCCATACGGTCAGGGAAATTCCCTGTCCCTGCGATGCGCAGATGGCAGACGACTTTATTATCTATTGGGGGATGCTGGCCTTCTCCTTTAGATTTTATGGAAGATTATTAATCAACAGGGGCTTCGATCGAAGCAGGCTGGAAGACTGGACGATCAATCTTAGCCGTCTGTTCCTCAAAAAATCATTTAAGGCACCGGCCGTTATAAAAAGGTTACGCAGATTCTCAGGGATATATAATGATATCTTCAGCACCTGCGATATACTGCTCAATCCGACGCTTGCCCACCCCGTTCCAAAACTTGGTTATCTGGGACCGAATGTTCCCTTCGATGAAGCGTTTGAGCGGATCCGAAATTATGTCACTTTCACTCCGCTGCAAAATGTCAGCGGTGCCCCGGCCATATCGCTTCCGCTGGGATTCAGCAGCAGCAGCCTGCCCCTGGGTGTCCAGTTTGGCGCAGCCTTCGGCCGGGAAAGGGAACTTCTCGAACTCGCCTTCGAGCTCGAGGAAGCCAACCCGTGGCCGATTATCGGACAATGATTTTAGGCAGAAAACCTTAATGGAAATGCAGGCTAATCCGTTTTGATGGAGGATCTTTCCCGATGACGTTGAAGGGCCAGTTCAACCAGACGATCAAGGAGCCTGCTGTACTCGAGTCCGGTTGCCGACCAGAGTTTTGGGTACATGCTGATGCTGGTAAACCCGGGCAGGGTATTGATCTCATTCAAATAAAACCGGTTTATCTTTTTCTCCAGAAAAAAATCAACACGCGCCATCGAATTGCAGTTGAGCGCTTTGAAGCCTCTGACGGCACATTTGCGGATGTCCGCTGACAGCCTGACGGGGATCTTTGCCGGGATATTCATCTTTGCGCCATCGGGATCAAGATATTTGGCTTCGTAGGAATAAAATTCATGCCGGGGCAGGATTTCACCCGGGATGGACGCTTCCGGATTTTCGTTGCCGAGCACGGCGCACTCGATCTCACGGCAGTCGATGCCTGTTTCAATCATGATTCTCGTGTCGAACTGAAAGGCATAATCAATGGCCGGGGCGAGGTCTTTTTTTACTTTCACCTTTTTGATGCCAACGGAAGAACCGGTGCACAAAGGCTTGACGAAAACCGGCAGGCTCAGTTCTTTTGCAATCCTGCGCAGGATTTTTTCAGGCGCTTCATGCCACTCATTCCTGCTGATCGTGATCCACGGGACCACCGGGATGCCGGCTTCCTTCAGCAGCCGCTTGGCGATGTCCTTATCCATGCCGACGGCAGAACCGGCTACGTCCACGCCCACATAGGGAACCATGGCCAGCTCCAGCAGTCCCTGCAACGTTCCATCTTCGCCATACGTGCCGTGCAGGACGGGGAAGACCAGGTCAACCACTACTTTTTCGCCACTCTTTTCGAGATTGTAAATATACAGTTTGTTTTGCTGCTCGAAATGATTGACCAGCCACCATCCCCGTTTTTTCAGAGACAGAATTTTACCAAAGGCTTTATCCTTGACGATTTCCGGCTGATCCTGAACGTACCAGCGCCCGTCGCGGTCGATTCCGATGGCGATGATATCATATTTGGATTTATCCAGTGCTGCTACAACGGATGCCGCCGAGCAAAGCGATACGTCGTGTTCTCCTGATCGGCCGCCATATAAAACGCCAATTTTCAATTTAGATAAGGGGGTGGTTTTTCTTTTGGATACCATTTTTTATCCTTATGTTTTTAATAGGTGTAAGTGATTGCCGATCCGATAGAAAACCGGTCTGTGTATTGCCCTTCGATGTTCAGACGAAATCCTTTGGCCAGCGGTATGTCCGCCCCGAAGTATCCGCCGATGATCGATCTGTTCTTCCAGATGATTCTTTGGTCTCCGGACTGAATTCCCGGAATGCCGGCAGCAAGCTGCGCGTCTGCTTCGGCATAATAGACGAAGGGGCCGGCATACAGTTTTATGCCATAGGGAACCGTCGCCTGCGCACCGATGCCGAAATTTATATTCCAGAGATTCTTGACTTTTAAATCATCAGTAAACGGCGTCGAACGATATAGTCCGACGAGGTTGTCGGTATAGTTGCTGAAGCTGCAGTTTGCCTGGATGAAGGCGCCGATGCCGAAAATGCTGTTGACGGGGAAAAAGCCCTTTGCCCCCAGGGTTCCCATGAATTTCCAGTTTTCTTCAAAGTGATTTTTTATCGTTGCGGTGAATATTTGGGTGGATTTTGAGGCGTCAAAAATCTTCAGATCCGACACGCCGATGCGCCCGTATATTTCCCAGACATTCTTTGATCCGTAGGAAACCTGCGAGTAAACATGATGCTGCCGGATTTGATGATTTGAGCCATTCTTGTAAGTGTCTTCATAATACCAGTAGCCGATGGCTGTATTCAGCCCCCCGGATTCTCTGGATGAAGTTTGCGGCGGACCGAACATCCCACCCACGGCAGTAACCGGAGCCAGGGACAGAATCAACAATACCGGGATGATGATTAATCCTAATTTTTTCGTAACGGTTCTCCTTTTTGATGAATTTATTCCTTCACGGTCGACGGACTATCCGGGGAATCGCCAGCGCCATCGTCTTTAAAAATCAGAGACCTTGCCTTACGTGCCTTGATCGCTTTTGCGCGGTATTGGGCGTAGGCATCACGAATGGCCACATAGGGATCAAGTGCCGCCGCCTGAAGGGATTCATATTCGCCGATGACCAGAGACGCGTTGTTGATGATTTTGAAGGGCCTGATGCCGATACCGGTGTACCACGGCCCGATGTAGGAAAGCGGATCCAGAAAATATTCACCGGCAATGTCCACGCTGTCGCGGGGGCTGGACGGACCGAGTACAGGCCACATGATGTAAAAACCGTGTCCAACACCATACATGCCCAGGGTTTGTCCAAAATCCGTGTCCTGTTCTGCCAGTTTGATTTCGCCTCCTGCCGCAGGATCAAGTAATCCCCCAATGCCCCATATCGTATTGATCGTAAAACGGCCGAACTCAATGCCTGCGCCGCTGAGATCAGCCTGTAGCAGACAATTAATGAAACGGATGGGGAATTTCGCGTTGAGGTAGAATCGTTTTACGCTGATCCGCGCAGGTTCCGGAATAATCCATTTGTAAACGCTTGCGGCCGGCTTGATGGCCCAATAATACAGCCTGTCGTTCACAAGGTACGAGATTCTGTTGAGCGGCTCTATCGGATCAGCAATGGTCACTCTTGCTTCTGCGAATGGGTCATCGTCGTAATCAAGATTCTGCTCATCGGCATACGGATCATTCTCGGTGACGCCCGTTTTTTCTGAAGATTGTACCGGAAGACTTCCCGCATTTGCAGGTGCTGCTTGTTGAACGGATGAATATTTTTCCAGTGCCTGTTGAGTTCCTGCAGCCTGGCTGTGGATCGGTGTGACCCCCGCGGATATCATTAGGAACAGTATAATAAGTGAAATGCAATGTCTCATGAAAGGGCGCCCGTCATTTTTTGCTGAGATATATTGCCTTTTGTCTTTCTTGTTCCATGCCGGCCTGAAAAAACGGATGCCGCTTTCCTTAAAAACGACGGCAGGGATAATTACTGCGTGTTGACCTTTTTTCGCAGGCTTTCCAGCAGTTTTTCCGGCGTGCCGCTGGCAAGGATGTCACTAAACTGGGTTCTGTAGTTCTGGACCAGGCTTACATTTTCCACCACCACATCATAAACCTTCCACTTGCCGTCTTTGAGGATCATCCTGTAATAGATGGGGATTTCTTTTGAGGATGTAACAATCTTCGATTGAATTTCCGCCTTGTCGTCCGCCGCCATTGTTTCTTTATGGAAAACGATCTTCTCGTTGGAATATTCCAGAATTTTATCCAGATAAGCTTTTTCCAGAACCTGTTCAAACAGACCAACAAATTCCTTGCGCTGATCGGGTGTAAACTTGGTCCAGTTGCGCTGGAGCGTGCGTTTGGAAAATTCTATTTCATCAAACATCTCCTTGTAAATCACACGGAGTTTTTCCGCCTTTGCCTTTTTGGCGCTTGGGTCTTTCAGTTTGGGATCACGAAGCACGTCAAGCACTTTGTTGACAGTGGATTCCACCGTAGTCATTGGCGCTCCGGCGTAAACCGGAACGCATAATATGAGCATCATCAATAAACTGAATATCGTAATCTTTTTTATCATTGCCCGGGCCTCCTGTAGCCTATTTCTTATCCTTGTCCTTATTGTTGGGAGAAACCTTTTTTATTTCTCCGAATGCGTATTTGCTGATGAGCTGTTCGACATCCACTGCAGCCTGTGTGTCTGTGATAACACCGTTGTGCTTGAGAAGATCCCCGCCGCCGCCCGGGTCGATGCTGAGATACTTGTCGCCGATTAGCCCCTCTGTTTTAATCGAGGCGATGGCGTCATCGTATATTTTGATGTCGTTCTTGATTCTCAATTCCACAACGGCTCTCAGGTTCTCCTGATCCATGATGATTCTTTCCACTCGTCCGACGTCAATGCCCAGGATATTCACAGGACTGCCTTTTCTCAGGCCGGCAACCGTTGTGAAATTGGCCGTCAGAGAATAGGAATTATCGCCGAAAA
>JAQVLL010000171.1 GCA_028704195.1 Smithellaceae bacterium | reverse complement strand
TATGAAGAGCAAAACAAAATATACTGAAGAACCTATGGGACATTTGAGAGTCGTTAAAGACTTTCTCCCGCCCCCGGATAAGTTAGTGCTGAAAGAAGATAACGTAAAGGTAACTATTTCCTTGAAGAAATCCAGCATATCCTTCTTCAAAGAACAAGCAAAAACGCAAAAGACTTCATATCAAAAAATGATAAGAGAAGTAATAGATTGGTATGCCACACATTATCAAAAGAGAGCATAACCCGGCGCTCCAGCCGATCGCTGCGCTCCGGCTGAGCTTTTCGATCGGCAATAATAAAATAAGGAGGTAGCAAGATGAAACTCAATGTGAAAGCTTTTGCGCTCACGTGTGCCATAATCTGGGGAATCGGTCTATTTCTAATCACGTGGTGGGTCATTCTGTTTGATGGTGCCACGGGCGAGATCACATTCATCGGCAGGATGTATCGTGGCTACAGTATTAGCCCGGCCGGAAGTGTTGTTGGCCTTCTCTGGGCAGTTGTCGACGGCGGGATCGGTGGCGCAATCTTCGCATGGCTCTACAATCTGATTGCCTCCCGCACTTCACCTAAAGAAGCATAAACGAAGCCCTGCCGAAACAGGCCTTTAAACACGAATTCGGAATCCGCGCCAAGCGCGGATTCCGAATTCGTTCAAGGCTGATGTTAGGATGCGGGCAGGGGTAGAAAGTAAGTAAATAATTTTTTATGTTTTAATCAGGAGAACGTTGATGAAAAAAACCTTGGAATACTTGAAGGAGAAAAAAAAGAATAACCAAAAAATTAAAGTATTAACATCATATGATTATCCTATAACCAAGATACTGGAAGAAGCCGATATCGATATGATAATCCTAGGAGACAGTGTAGGAACAAATGTATTAGGTTATCAAAATGAAACGGAAGTTACGCTTGATGATATGATTCATCATACAAAAGCTGTTTGCCGAGCCAAGAAAGATATTTTCCTGGTCGTTGACCTGCCGTATAAAACTTATGAGACCCCTGAAGAGGCAGTTAAAAATGCAAAAAAACTAATCGAACTGGGAGCAGATGCTGTTAAATTTGAGAGTATTAGAAAAGATGTACTTGTTTCATTGAAGGAAAATAAAATCAAAGTTATGTGCCATATAGGATTAAATCCTCAACATGATCAGGCAAGAATGATGCAAGGTAAAATTGCAAAAGGTAAGTTATTCTCTGAAGCAATTGAATTATTAAATGGTGCAATTTCATTAGATAAAGCCGGAGCAGACTTAATAATACTAGAAAAAATTCCTGGAAAAATATCCAAAATCATTACAGAGAACGTATCTATGCCTACGATTGGCATTGGAGCAGGAAAGTATTGTGACGGCCAGGTTTTAATAATATATGATTTACTTGGAATTAATGAAAGAAAATATAAACATTCCCCAACATATATCAATATAAGAGAATTAATGATTAAAACAATTCGGCAATATCAAAATGAAATTGATAATGACATATTCCCCAACGAGAAGCAGACAAATATAATTGATGATGTTGAATATAATAAGATCAGAGACTGGTGTTTGAAAAATAATATAAATGTTTGATTATATTTTATTTTAGACTATCAAATCGCTACAGCCGATCGCTTCGCTCCGGCTGAGCTTTTCACTGGGCAAGGGGCATTATATGAAAAAAGTGCTAATTATCTCTATCATAATATTTTCGGTCTCGGTTGCAAATGCAGATAGCTTCTACAAATTGGTTGGCTATGAATGTGGTGAGAAAGCTAATTCCATTAAAATCAGTTATCTTGGCGCATACAACGAAGCCGGCAAAGAAATGATAAAAAACAAGGGTCCCCGGCAATGGGATCCATGGGAACTCATTGAATCAATGAAAGATGACGACCATATTGGTTCTCTGAAAACAGTAAAACGAAAATGCAAACTAAAAGATGGTATTTATACAATCACAATCGGCCCTGTACCTGGCAATTTTAATATTCAAGGCCGTTGCGGTGCATTTATGTCTGCTTGGGCAGAAGTGCGAAAAGGTTCAAAAGTAATATTGCCGCAATATGTTTTTGAAGCTGACTGTCATAATACTGAGATCCCAGTAACAACAGAAATAGTTATCAAGGCAGGTTGTAAAAAGCACCACTTTACAAAAGTTGCATGGGACGAATTCTATAAATAAAAATGCTAAAGCCGATCGCCGCTTCCGCGGCTTCGGCTGAGCTTTTCGTCATAAAAACAACAAGGAGCATATATGCCGGTTTGCGAAATTTCATATACGGAAGGTCTGTTTTCACCAAAAGAAGAAAAACAAATTGTTGAAAAAATAACGAAACTTCTTCTAAAAGTTGAATCCCTGCCAGATAATCAAATTTCAAGATCAATATGCTATGTAAATTTGATCGAATCAAAAAAAATGTATATCGGTGGAGACCTTTCTAAAAAAGGGAAGATACTCATCAAAATATATTCGTTTCATGACGCATTTACCGATGATATAAAAAAAGAGATATACTTTTCAGTTAAGGACATTTTTGTAGAAGAAAACTCATTTTCCAAGGAATCAAATGGAAACAATATTTGGTGTATAATTAACCCGATCGAGGAATTAAATTTTGGAGTTGGCGGCATTCCTGTCAACTTGAATATTGTCCAAAATTTGACAAGCAAACGGTAAATTATAGAACAAAAAAACGACATAACCAATCGTTTCAAGGGACGCTCCTATCGTAGCACCCCTGAACTCACCATTATGCGCAGGAGTATGAAATGGCGTTAACGGGAACAAGAGTTATGTTGCGAAAGGCAACTGAAGCAGACCGGCGCAATGTTTTTAAATGGCTCGCCCACTCTGATGTGACAGCTTCGATGATGGGGCCACCGATATTCCCTGACAGCAAGATACCGACGCGGGAAAAATTCTGCCAAGACTATGGCCCGCACTATTTCAACGATTCACACCCGTAAGGAGGTTTTCCACAATGGACATACCACGGATATTCAACATCACTGAAAGTGCTCACCGCATCCACAACCCGATCACACCTGAAAAGCTTGCCACACTCGGTGCGGCTCTGCGTCTGGAATCGGGGGTCCGGATGCTCGACCTCGGAAGCGGTTCGGGGAGATGCTGTGCACCTGGGCACGCGATCACGGCATCATCGGCACCGGCATCGACATGAGCCAGTTGTTCACCGAGCAGGCAAAACTCCGTGCTGAAGAACTCGGCGTCGCAGATCGAGTCAAGTTCATCCATGGCGATGCTGCCGGCTATGTCTCTGACGAGAAGGTCAGTGTGGCAGCCTGTGTCGGTGCCAACTGGATCGGCGGTGGAGTCGTCGGTACTATCGAGCTTCTGGCGCGGAGCCTGCGCACCGGAGGGATCATCCTCATCGGCGAGCCCTACTGGCGGCAGTTGCCGCCAACAGAAGATGTTGCCAGGGGGTGTCTTGCCGGCTCAATCTCCGACTTTCTCATGCTTCCAGAACTTCTCGCGTCTTTCGGCCGCCTTGGCTATGATGTGGTTGAAATGGTTCTGGCTGACCAGGACGGCTGGGACAGATACGAGGCGGCCAAATGGCTCACCATGCGCCGATGGCTTGAAGCCGATCCCGACGACGAGTTGGCGAAAGATGTTCAAACCAAATTGACCTCGGAACCCGAGCGCTACGCCGCTTACACACGTGAATACATGGGCTGGGGCGTGTTCGCGCTGATGCCACGGTGATGAGCGGATTACCGGTCGATTCAGAAAGTGGGGAAAATCCAATTATGCCTAACAGCTCATTCAAGCCGATGCCGCTTCGCTACGCGGCTTAATTCAGGCGTTCGCGATAAGACATGAGATGAACAACTTCATTCAACAGTACAGTCCAATCACACAGGCGCTCATCGCCACATTTTTTACATGGGGCGTTACTGCAGCAGGAGCAACCCTCGTTTTCTTCACGGCGAAGATAAACACTAAACTCATGGATTCCATGCTCGGATTTGCTGCCGGCGTCATGATTGCGGCAAGTTTCTGGTCACTGCTCGCACCTGGAATAGAAATGTCCCGGCAGATGGGTCAAATTCCATGGGTGACAGCTATAATCGGTTTTATGAGTGGAGGGATTTTTATGAGAATAGCTGACCGAATACTGCCACATCTTCATCTGGGGCTGGATATTGAGCAAAGTGAGGGACCAAAGACATCCTGGCATAAAAGCACACTATTGGTGCTGGCAGTCACATTGCATAACATCCCTGAAGGTCTTGCGGTTGGAGTTGCGTTCGGGGCGGCGGCAGCCAATCTTTCTTCTGCTACGCTTGGCGGCGCCATTGCGCTGGCAATTGGAATTGGTCTCCAGAATTTCCCGGAAGGAGCCGCAGTATCGCTACCATTGAGGAGAGAGGGAATGGGGCGAACGAAGAGCTTCCTCATAGGGCAGGCCTCCGGTCTGGTTGAACCCATTGCCGGGGTGCTCGGAGCAGCATTTGTTCTTCATACGCAGGAAATTCTGCCTTATGCCCTTTGCTTTGCTGCCGGGGCAATGATTTTTGTGGTTGTGGAAGAATTGATCCCGGAATCCCAGCGGAACGAGAAGAATATCGATATGGTAACTATGGCAACCATGGCCGGTTTTGGGGTAATGATGATCCTTGATGTGGCGCTGGGTTGATGGATCTGAGCCGTGAAACTGATCCCGGAGCCGCCAACAAGACACCGGCGGACACGGACAAACCGTGCCGCTGACCTTGACGTTAGCTGACTTATAGAGGAATATGTCCGCCGGTAAGGGGAATCCGGTAAAAACATATTGAAACGGTTTTCTCATAGCCGGGAGCACCGCTATGGCACGAGAGGGAATATATGATGGATCGTCATAACTTTATCGAGGAATCCCGCAAGCAATGGAGTTCCGAGTCGGCATTTGTCGCTTCCATGGCTGCGGCTGCGGTTGGTTTGGGCAACCTCTGGCGCTTTCCCTACATCATGGGCGAAAACGGCGGTGGCGCATTTGTGGTCGCCTATCTGATTGCTTTGATAGTGGTAGTGATGCCCATCATGATTCTGGAAGTCGCTGCGGGACGGCTCTCCAAGGGCAGTACTGTGGGAACCTATCGGCAGGTGGGGCGATTTGGCACGATCTATGGCTGGTTTGTAGTTCTCGTTACTGTTGC
>JAQVLL010000170.1 GCA_028704195.1 Smithellaceae bacterium | reverse complement strand
TTTCATCCGACGTTCATTTCATTAAAAGTTCTGACAACTTTAGGCATGATTATATTACGCAGCATGCCAAGACTGCACTTGACATTATTAAAAATGATGTTCCACTGGTACTCACCGATCATCAGGATAACCAGGGTGTGCTGATCTTTCAAATCCATGATGACATGGTCACCCAGTTCAAACGGGGTTTCGCTTTTGTACGTGTTTTTCATAAAAGTGGTCAAACGCAAGAAAGATTCAGCGGTTTCCGGGTCATCATTATACGATGCCATCACCTTGCCATCGTTCATGTGAATAATGCTTGCCGCCCTCAATGCGTCACCCATATCTTTGTTCATCAGGTTGAGGCAGGTATCGAGCTTTGTGCGTTCAACATCATCGGCGATGACTTCCGCATCTTCCAGCGTTTCGACATCTTCCATTTCCAGATCCGCGTGCTCGCCATTCTCCTGCACCTCATCCCGACGCCTGGAACTTTCCATCATAAGCAGCATGAGATTTTTATCGATTTTTCGCTCAACACCGCTGGTATTGAGGATTTGCTTGATGCTCAGCCGGACATTTTCCCATGCAATCATCTCCATCGCGGCGTTTTCTCCGTTTAAATCGCCGTAAACCGCGTCGTAAAGCTCTCCTTCCACAAAGCAGAAATGACCTGTATTATTTGTATTGAGATAAACTTCCATGATGCAGGTCTGCTGCTCCATCGCGATCACCTGAAGAAAACTGCCCACGGAAAGACCAAAAAGAGGCCAGCGCTGTAATTCTTCCTTGGTGACCGTTTCCGGCGCGGGCGCATTGTTCATTTCTTCATTATCGATAATCAGCTTGAAATCTTTCTGCACATCTCCCCCCATAAGAAACTCCTTAAATACAAATTGTTACGGCATAGTTTTTTTATAGTCATTCTCATTAAAAAAACCCGGCATATTATTTGGCTTATTCAGTTCTCGGTCTCTGATTTCTCTTGTTGCTGAATCCACGTAGCCCGGTTTGATGGCCAGTGCGGCAAAGATATTATCCGCAATCATATTAATGTCAAGTGGCTTTTCCAAATAACCGAAAATGCCCATGCTACTGACAATTTCTTCAATTTTTGGCGTTCCGAATGCAGTCATCAGGATCACCGGGATTTTGGGATAATTCCTGTTCATATAGGCCAGAAGCTCAAAACCATCCATTTTGGGCATGCTCAAATCCGTCAAAACCAGATCAATAACTGGTGATGATTTCAAAACTTTGACAGCATCGGCTCCATTCGTTGCCGTCAGCAAATTGAAATATTTCTTATAGATGCTTAACCCTTCGGCAATGGTGAGAAGCAGTGGCTCTTCATCATCGACAATTAAAACATCCCGAACACGCCAGTCTTTCTGCAATTCTCTTTTATTGCTCCCGGAAAGATTTTCCTGCCCGTTATACATTCCATCTTTATTAAATATGTTTGCCATGATTCACCAGTTTCTTTTGATAAACCCTTTTTCATGTCTGCCATAAATTAAGCAAGAGCCATGCCCAAACTCAGATACCAAGCAAATCCCTTTAACAACGAGGGTTTTCCAAACAGGTGTTTCACCCCCGGCCCTTGAAGCGGCCAAGATGACCTGTTCATTTTGAGCCGTCTATTGCTACATGAATCATCCATGATCAATCAACCTTCCGCGGGAAAAGATGTCTGTTAAAATTGTCTTGACAACACGGTTCGCCGCAAGTATTCTTAAATACTAAGAAGTCTAAATTATTTTTCGTCCGGCCAATAATCAGCGGGAGTTTGTGTGAGATATTGGCGTGGATCGTGCAAAAGATATTTTTTGAATCAAATAAGCAAAAACAAGTTGTGAAAGAGTGCCTGTGATTATACGGGAATTATGATTAACTTAATCAGAAATCAATGAGAGGGGAAAGATTGAACTATGAACTCAAGCAATAATTTAAAGTCGGGACAAAATGCGCTTACAATGCAGGTTTTGATTCTGGCCGTTGTCATTGTTATCATTGCCTGCATCGGCTTATTCATCCAGAAATCCTCAACGAGTACCATTTTCAATAAAAGTTTCAAAAACTATCAAAGGAGTACGGCACTCCTGAAAGACATCAACTCCGTAACCACAAACATTTATAAAATAAAAAACATGGTGGCGTCTGGCCAGGACAGCCAGGAAATTAAAAAGGTTTCCGACCAGCAGCTTCAAACGATGGCCAAAGACGTTGACATTGTCAAACAAGCCCTGGAATCCGACCTCGCCGATGAACAGAAGAAATTTTACCAGGCCATTAGCGACAACATGACTGCGTATCAGCAGGCCACTCAACAAGTCATCCGACTTGCTCCCCAAGGAACGGGCGCGGCGTACCTGAGTGTTTCAGACGAAAAAAGGGAGGCGATCACCCAGCTTTTAACACAGTTGCTTGAATACGAAAGTGGCGTAGGAGAAGAAGCCTACAATTCCTCCGGCACGATCTTCTACATTGTTGTCGCCGTGCTGATCATCCTGCTGGGCGCATGCGCTGTTCTAATTCCTTCCTTCATTAAAAAAATGGTCGCCGCCAGCGTTGTGGAGCCCCTGGAAGAAACATCAGGAGTCCTGCGGGAATACGCGAGCGGCAAGTACAGCAGATCCCTGACTTGGGAGGCCGACGATGCCATAGGAGACTTGGTTCAATCGGTTAACGCACTGCGGTCGAAGATGAGTGCCTCACCAGCCCCGGCCCAGAAAGCGGCGGAACCGGCAGCCGCTCCTGCAGAGGAAAAAGGCAAGTCCCTGTCCGATATGGTCAAGAAAACACCGGAACCGGCAAAAGATGGAACCAAAGCGGCTTCACCTGCGAAAAAGGCCATTGACAAGTTACAGGATATCTAAAAAGCCTTTGTGCAATGATACAGAATGAATTTTAAACAAATTGAGGAGGGAAAAATGAGGCATTTTAAAAAAATTTCATGTTTACTGGCCATGGCGTCCATTGCCTTGTGGAGCGTATCAGGCTTCGCAGCGGAAATTGTCATCGGTTTTTCCGGACCTCTGAGCGGTCCGGCGGGCGAATACGGTCTGGATTGTGTCAGCGGTATTGAAATGGCCATCAAAGAGATTAACGCGGCCGGAGGTGTCACCGCCGACGGTTTGAAATATACCTTCAGACTGGAAAAAATTGACGACAAGGCAAGTTTTTTCCTGGCGCAAGCCAATGCCCGTAAGCTTTTGGAAAAAAATGCCCTCGCCATTTTCGTTCCGGTTTTCAGTTCAGCCATACCCATGCTGAAAATAAATCAGGAGGAATGCGGCGAATTCATTGTCATGGGGTACACCAGTTCGCATAAAGCAACTAAAATTAAAAATGATCTTTTCGTGCTGTTTGCACCATTGTTTTTAGCTGAAGCCCAGTCATTTGCAGAACAGGCATGGGAAAAGGGATGGCGAAAAGTCGCCATGGTGGTAACGCAGGGCGCATACGGAGACGAATGGCGCGAAACCTTCAAGACCTACTGGGAAACCCTCGGGGGAGCCATAACGGCAGATAAACCCGCCAACTACTATACAAGAACCGACTTTGTCGGTCCGCTGACTGCCGCGCTTGCCACCAATCCCGACGGCATGCTGATCGGCGGCCCCACAGGCACAACTGCGCTCGTTATTGAACAGGCCAGAAAGATGGGCTACAAAGGCGGCTTCATGATCGTTGATCAGGCAAAAATGGATGGCATTGCCCAACTTCTGGACGGCACGAAACTGATGGAAAACAGCATGGGAGTTACGACAATGGCAGGAGTTCCGGTCCCTGCCACCAATACATTTATCAAGAGATACCAGGCCGCATATCAACGGATGGCCAACACCGAATCGGCATTGCACTATAGCGGAATGTACTTATTGGCCAGAGCCATCGCGGCGGCGGAAACACAGGACAATGTTTACGCAGTCCGGGCGGCATTCCCCAGGGCACTGCCGATGCTTGCCGATCAACATGTTCTGGAATTTCACGGCATTTCTAAGGACGGTCTGGTTCACATCGCAACAGGCGTGCAAAACGTTAAAGATGGTAAATTCGCCAAGTCAGACATCCTGCAGTGGTGGACAAGTAAACCCGAAGAGATTGACAATATAGCAAAAACCACCAAATATACAGAACCTTTGAAACCCTATAAACTGAAGATCGCTCCTCTCGATTAACAAAAAAGATGTAAAGTGAACGCAGATCGCAAAAAATAAAAGTCCCGGCCTCAGCGAATCACATGAAGCCGGGACTTTTTTACACGGGGAAAAAGATTTTTATATATTTCTGCGTTTTCCAACTGTAATAAAAATAGGCACGGATTGCTTATTTTATCTACCGCTGGTACACACCCTGTGAACCTGCTTGATATCCGTCAACCCCTGAAATGCTTTCAGAACACCATCCTGATAAAGCGTCAACATTCCTTCTTCCATCGCAATCTTTCGAATGACGTCAATGCTCTCATGACGCTCAATGGAACGTTTTCTGATTTCATCGGTATTAATCAGCAATTCATGGAGACCGATCCGGCCCCTGTATCCCGTCCGGTCGCAGGCGTCACATCCCTTGGGACGGTACAGCTTAAGATTCTTGGAATAAGGAATTTTCTGCTGTTTGAAATACTCTGGCCCGTAATTCTCCGCAATTTGATCATATTCTTCCTGGGTCGGAGTATAGGCTTCCTTGCACTTTTCGCAAAGGGTTCTGACAAGCCGCTGTGCAAGCACACCGAGCAGGGAATCTGCGAAATTCAGTGGATCGATGCCCATATCCAAAAGACGTGAAATGGTTTCCGGCGCGCTGTTGGTATGCAGCGTACTCAAGACCAGGTGCCCCGTAAGCGACGCTTCAACACCTATTTTAGCCGTCTCCAGGTCGCGCATTTCTCCCACCATGATTACATCCGGGTCAGCGCGGAGGAAGGCTCTCATGGCGGCGGCAAAATCAAACCCGATTTTAGGATGGACCTGCACCTGCCTTAATCCTCTCTGTGTTATTTCGACGGGATCCTCAGCCGTCCAGATCTTTCGGTCCGGTGTATTGATGTGCTTCAAAACCGCATGAAGGGTTGTTGTTTTGCCTGAACCGGTCGGTCCCACACACAAAATCATTCCATAGGGCCGTTCACAAATTTTCAGGAGCTCCCGGTAATTCCTCGGTGTGAT
>JAQVLL010000169.1:4731-5170 GCA_028704195.1 Smithellaceae bacterium | reverse complement strand
CGCAAAATCTTTCTTTCGGAAAAGGGAGAATCCAAAGGGCAGCCGATCTCCATTCGCGGCATTCAGAGGCGCATGGAACGTTATGCCCGCAAAGCGAAGATCAAATTATCCTGTCATCATCTCCGGCACACGATGGCCACACAGATGTTGAATGCCGATGCTGATCTTTCCACCATTCAGGATCTTTTAGGACACAGCAGCGTTAAGACCACGCAACGTTACTGTCGTATATCAAATCTTAAAGTACAGCGGGATTACTTTAAAGCGATGGAGGTGATTATGCAGCGAACGGTTTGCAGCCAACACAGCCCTTGACGAAAGAACAAAAATATGAAAATTTAAACAATGTGCAACTGATTAACATCAATAAGAAAAGCAGAATTTGGTACGTATAGCTTCCTGTAATCAATACAACTTCCAGTTCGCTTTGGATGCTAGA
>JAQVLL010000169.1:0-4721 GCA_028704195.1 Smithellaceae bacterium | reverse complement strand
CAACCAATTTGAAGATATTGAAACAGAAATAGAAAGAACTCACTCTGCAAGTTCTGGGTGAAAGATGCAACATCTCACGGGTAAATATCCTGATAATCAATGATCTACACGGCTTCCTGTAATCAATACAACTTCCAGTTCGATTTGGATGCTAGACTTCAGTTAGCAATCAATGACACTATGTGTTTTCCTCTTTTTAACAAACATCAATAATGCTATTATGATATTCAACTCACTCGTGACCTCGTGTGACCTTCTGGTTATCAGGTTACCGGGAAAAGCGAAATCCGTATATAAATTGTTGAATGGACCCTTCGGCAACATGAAAAATAATGTAATTTTACTCGGGCTAGTTAGTTTTTTTGCGGATTTAAGCACTGAGATGGTTTATCCATTGATCCCTCTATATCTGACGACTGTGTTCGGTGCAACGCCCGCACTTGTCGGTGTGATAGAAGGAATTGCAGAAAGTCTGGCAAGCCTCCTCAGAGTATTCAGCGGGTACATTACGGACAAGTACCGGAAGAAAAAGCCCATTGCATTTATCGGGTACGCAGCCGGCCTCGTGTATAAGCTGGCTCTCGTCGTTGCCGGATCCTGGCATGGCATCCTTGCAGCGAGGATGATAGACCGTTTTGGTAAAGGCATACGGACGACGCCCCGCGACGTACTCGTGAGTGAAAGCTGTGACTCAGATAAGCTTGGACATTCGTTCGGTATCCATAAAGCGCTCGATATGGCCGGCTCTGCTGCTGGCATACTGATAGCTTTCTTCATCATGATGACATGGAAGGGAGAATACGCCTACAAACAATTGTTCCTGCTTGCGTGCATACCGGCAATTGCTTCGCTTGTCATGTTTATCTTTATCAGGGAAACAGGGGAGTCATGTGAATCCACGGAACCGCTTCATGTTTTCCAAGGGCTCAAGAATCTTGATAAGCGTTTAAAACTTTATCTTATAGTTGTCTTCGTATTTACACTCGGAAATTCATCGAATGCCTTCTTGCTCCTTAAGGCTGGTAACGTGGGTTTTGATCCAGCATCTGTAGTGCTTCTATATTTCGTATATAACGTAGTGTCGTCACTGTTTGCCGTGCCGTTCGGCAAAAGATCTGACCGTATCGGGCGGAAACGTCTACTAGTTGCCGGCTACCTGATTTTCGCACTTGTATATGCCAGCTTTGCCTGGGCTCCGAATAAGACAATCATAGTTGCCGCATTCGTGTTATACGGAATATTCACCGCGATGACGTCAGGTGTAGAACGTGCCTTTGTTTCAGAAATCGCACCAAAAGATTTGAAAGGAACCATGCTGGGTCTTCATTCAACAATTGTAGGAATTGCTCTCCTCCCTGCAAGTGTGATAGCCGGAAGTCTCTGGAACGCTTTCGGCTCGGTTGTTCCATTCGCGTTCGGGGCAAGCCTCTCGTTTTTATCTGCACTGATACTTGCTTTCGGATTGCCACAAAAAGCTGGGAAGAAGGTCACTGCGTAAGCCGATATCTGACTTTATGTGCATGAATTAAAAAGACTATGATAAAAAAAGATATAGCCTGCGCCCCTTTGGTTAGACAGATCAGGTTAGGGCAGTTGGCTAGTGAGTAAATTATCAATGCCGGATCCTAATAATTAAAGATTGCATCAAATATTGGGAAAAGTTATCTCCACAAAAGGAGACGCGGATGCTTGTGTTGTTATCCTCCGGCCACCGGGGGGAATAAAGCAATGATGTCGCCGTCGGACAAAGGTGTGGCCATGTTTTTGAGAAAAGCAATATTGCGGCCGTTGATAAAAATGTTTATAAACTCTTTAAGTTCTCCGGCAGGGGTAAACATTTCCCGCCGCAGATTCGGGTAACGGTCGCCCAGATCGGCAAGCAGTCCTCCGATTGTTTTTTCTGCCGGCAGGAGAAGTTCCATTTCCTTGCCGATAATTTCCCGGTAATCGGCAAAAGCCCGTACTGTAATTTTCATCTTCATAGGCACCTCTATCCGACCGATCAACCGCCTCCGCAGATGATACAGCGGGGATTGCGTTTTGCATCAATGACCGTTCCTTCCCCGGCCCAGCCATCCCAGAAAAATAATCGGTTTGTAAGCGGTTCGCCCCTGCCCGTCAGAACCTTGATGGTTTCCGAGGCCTGAACAGACCCGATGACGCCACATGTGGCGCCGATTACCGGAATAATTTCCCCGAGCGGATTCCCGGCGAAAAAGCATTGAAGACATCCTGTTTTTCCCGGAATGAGGGTGGTCGCCTGTCCGAAAAAGCCGCGCACGGCGCCGTGAATCATGGGAAGATGGCGGCTGAAGGCGGCTTGGTTCAAAATAAATCTGGTGGCGAAATTGTCCATGGCGTCCACAATCAGATCGATATCTTTTACCAATTCATTGATCGTCTCATTGTCAATCGTTTGACTGATTCCCTCGACCTGAATTTCAGGATTCAGGAGGTGGAGCCTCTCCATCGCGGCCAAAGTCTTCTCCCGGCCGATATCGTCGGGCCGGAAGAGGAACTGGCGGTTGAGATTGGATAGTTCCACCCTGTCGTTATCTGCCAGGCGGAGAAAGCCTACGCCGGCCGCGGCAAGGTCGGCGGCAACAATCGTTCCCAGACCGCCGACGCCCGCCACCAGTACACGGGCACGCCGCAGACTTTCCTGTCCTTCTTCACCCAGAAGAGTGATCTGGCGCTGATAACGATCGATATTATATTTAGTCATTGTTTCGTTTCATCTCGCCATTAAATGCGCATTGCCTGCCGCTGGAAGCGTCCGTAAGTGAAACCTCCCCTGAGAAGAGCATTGGCAAAATGCCCCATGCCGGTCTGCCGCTGCAGGATCTCCCTGTAGAGACCTTCGTGACGGACTTCACCGATAAAAATGAAACCTTTCAGGATGCCTTTGTCCATAACGATCTTATGGTAGAGCCCGGCGCCCGTGGAAACTTTGATTTCCGGCCCGTCTGCCCGTCCCTGTCCGGCAACGAAGATAGACAGGCCGAAGACCCGCAGGATGTTTCTGGAAAGGCTTCCGTCATAACCGGCCGCAATGCCTGCCATGTTCAACGCCGCAATCCGTCCCTGTTCGACTGCCGCGGGCCAGAGGGCATTGACCCTCTGATCGCCGACAACCAAGTCCTTCGTTTCCACGGCGTCGCCAGCAGCGAAAATTCCGGGAATGCTTGTCTCCATACATTCATTGACCGTAATGCCGCGCCGCACGGCGATCCCGCTTTCGGCCAGGAACGCGACACAGGGATTGACGCCTTTTCCGAAAACAACAAGATTGCTGTCCAGCGTAGCTCCGGATTTCAGTGTGATCTTTCCACTGCTGCCGATGCGGACAATATCCTCGCCCTTGAGGACGTCAACTCCCTGCTTATGGAGATGCTCTTCCACGACTGCCGCGCCGGGAACATCCAGCATGGTTGAAAAAACGCGGTTTGAGGTTACGATAAGAGTAATCTTCATCCCCAGACGGTGCAGAGCGTCGCCGGTTTCCATGCTTACCGGACCGGCCCCCGCAATTACGGCATGTCCCTTTTTTTTCTTATCCTTCAGTAGTTTCTGAATCTGCCAGACGCCGGGAAGATCCCGGATGGTCAGCACGAAGGGATAATCGCTGCCCTGGATGACTGGACGCTCCGGGACTCCACCAGTGGCAATGAGGAGCCTGTCGTACTCGACAGTCTCCCCGGTGTCTGTTTCAAGTGTCCGCTGTGCCGTATTAATCCGGGTAGCCTTACAGCCCGTGCGGAAAGTCACGTTATCCGGAACGGGCAGAAATAAGTTTTTTTCTTCCATCAGTCCGGCCAGCAGGTAGGGAAGCACCATTTTGGCGTAAGGGGGCGTTGCCTCGCCGGAAAGCAAGGTGACGTCCCCTCCGGAATCAACACGACGCAGAGTGGCCGCGGCGTTGAGCCCCGCGGGACCCGCTCCGATGATTACGTATTTCATCTGTGCTTTCCTCCTACAATCCCAGGTCTGTCAGCGTCTGTTTTGTCGGCACACCGACGGCATCCCACCCCCTCAATTTGTAATACTCCGGCAGCATCTCACCAAGTCGGTTTACCAGTCCCTTGGAGGGTCCCGTCAGTATGGGATCTTTCGTTAGGCGCTCAGGAAGTTTGTCGTCCGCTGCCGACAATCCCGCTTTGAGATTGAAGAGGCGCTCCAGATTCCATATGCGCGTTCCGATTTTCATGAATTCTTCCGTTGTAATGTTCAGGCCGGTCGCAGCGCTGAGGAGTTCTGCCAGATCTTCCGCACCCAGACCGAATGTGGTGAACAGGCACATTCCGGAAGAATCCAAGGCCGCTGTAAGATCCTGAAACGTTATGTCGAGCGCCGGTTTTCCCTCCGTCACCCTCGGATCCATTTTGACCGGTTGACCTAATACTTCGGGCGAGATCGTGTAACCTCGAACATGGCAGCCGCCGCGGTTACCAGTGGCAAAGTTAAGTCCGATACCTTGAATGGCCCGCGGATCGTAGGCGGGCATTTCCTGCTTTTTGCAGGTCATGGAGTATTCGGGATGCCCGTAACTTTCCGCCAAACGATAACTTCCGAGAGCCAGCTTCTTCCCGAATCCCTCACCTTCAGCGGTTTTGCGAACCATCTCCATCATCGCATCCACGTTACCGAAGTTCAGGGCGTTTCCGTCCGTATCTTTTGTTGTAATAATTCCGTCTTCGAACAGATTCATTGCGCAGGCCACG
>JAQVLL010000168.1 GCA_028704195.1 Smithellaceae bacterium | reverse complement strand
TCTGGAAGGTATTCAAAAAACTCTAGGAATTGTCGAAAAAAAGACAACAACGCCCATTTTAAATAATGTTCTTTTAAAAACAGAACAAAATAAATTGAAAATCATTGCTACAGACCGGGAGATCAGTCTTATTTCCGATTATGATGCGGATATTGCGGAAAAAGGTGAAATTACACTTTCTGCAAAAAAACTTTACGAAATGGTGAGAGAAATCCAGGGCGAGGTTGTTCATTTTACAAAAAGTGCAAATAATATCGTCAAGGTGACATGTCAAAGGGCCGTTTATAAAATTCCGGGTTTGCCTGCCGACGATTTCCCAAGCGTTGCGGACAGCCAGGATGTACAGTTTGTGAATATTCCCGGATCATCTATTGTCGAATTGATCAACAGGACATCATTTGCAATGGCTTTTGATGAGAGCAGGAAGAACCTCAACGGGGTTTTTCTGGAAATTTTATCGGACGGAACAAATCATATTTGGAGGATGGTTGCAACGGACGGTCACAGGCTGGCGGTTGCCAGGGTAAATACTGCGGAGCCTTTCCCGGAAACGACGAAGGGAATCATCATTCCGCGTAAAGGATTAATGGAAGTTAAAAAAATCATTGATGTTCACGAAAATGTCAGCGTCGGGATTCACAAGAATATGTTTGTGGTGAAAACCGAAAATACCATTTTAAAGGTGAACCTAGTGGACGCCGAGTATCCCGATTATAAAAGAGTGATTCCTACAGAAAAAGGCGTGACGGTAAACATGGAGAAGGAAACGTTTCTTCATGCTTTAAGAAGAATGAATGTCGTTTCTTCGGAGCGCTACAGTGGAGTGATTATTTCTTTGTCTGAGGGAAAGATGACACTCAATTCCACCAATCTGGACGTAGGGGAGGCAATGGAGGAAATTGACATAAATTATTCCGGTGAAGAAGTTGATGTGGGTTTCAATGTTAATTACGTCATTGACGCAGTTTCGGCGATATCTATGGACAGTGTTGTTATGGAAGTTGGCGTGGGATTAAAACCGACACTGATCAAACCGGCGGAAGGTGATGATTATTTATGTATTGTCATGCCGCTGAAGATATAAATTGTCCGGAAGGAATTTATTGATCGCGATTATCAAGGAGTTTAATGTTTTTTATGACAGAGATGTATAATGCTGACAGTATTAAAGTTTTAGAGGGTTTGGAAGCGGTTCGCAAAAGACCGGCGATGTATATTGGTTCCACAAGCAAAGAGGGATTACACCACCTGGTGTATGAGGTTGTTGATAATAGTATTGACGAAGCGGCCGCAGGATTCTGTGACACGATTACAGTGAAAATCCGTGTTGACAACAGTATTTTCGTGGATGACAATGGAAGAGGTATTCCGATTGATATCCATAAGACGGAGGGGGTGTCAGCGGCTGAGGTAGCGATGACAAAACTGCATGCCGGAGGAAAATTTTCAAATGATTCATATAAGATCTCCGGTGGTCTCCATGGCGTGGGTGTTTCTGTTGTCAACGCCCTTTCCAAAACGTGTGAACTGGAAGTGCGGCGGGACGGCAACGTTTATCGGCAGACGTATAAAATTGGTATACCGGACGGGCCGCTACAGATGGTTGGAAAGACAAGGGGCCGCGGCACGACGGTTGCTTTCCTGCCGGATGATGATATTTTTGAAGAAACGGAATTCAGTTTTGATGTTATCGCCAATCGCTTAAGGGAACTGGCTTTCTTGAATTCCGGCGTCAGAATCAATCTGATTGATGAGAGAGTAGATAAAACTGCGGAATTCTTTTACAAAGGCGGTATTGTCTCCTTTGTGGAATACATCAACCGCAATAAAAAAGTACTGCACAAGGATCCCATTTATGTAACCGGTTCAAGGGAAGACTGTGCCGTTGAAGTTGCACTGCAATATAACGAAAGTTATCTGGAAAACATTTTTTCTTTTGCCAACAGCATCAACACCGTCGAAGGCGGCATGCACATGGTAGGCTTCCGGTCGGCGCTCACCCGTGTATTTAATAACTACGCTACCAGTAATAAATTCATTAAAGACGGCAAGGAATCTCTGCGTGGTGAAGATTTACGCGAAGGTCTGGCCTGTGTCATCAGCGTCAAGGTCCGCAATCCTCAGTTTGAGGGACAAACCAAAACCAAACTGGGAAACTCCGATGTGCGCGGCCTGGTAGAAGGCATTGTTTATGAAAAAATCGGTTCTTTTCTGGAAGAGAATCCTTCTATTGCCAAACAGATTCTCAATAAATGCATGGAAGCGGCTCGCGCCCGCGATGCAGCACGGCGTGCCCGCGAGTCGACCAGGCGCAAAAGCGCTTTGGAAGTCGGGGCACTACCGGGTAAACTGGCCGACTGTCAGGAAAAAGATCCGGCGCTTAGTGAAATTTATCTTGTGGAAGGTGATTCGGCAGGCGGTTCCGCCAAACAGGGGAGGGATAGAAAAAATCAGGCGATATTGCCTTTGAGAGGGAAAGTTCTTAATGTGGAAAAAGCGCGTTTTGATAAAATGCTGCAAAATGAAGAAATAAAAACCATGGTTACAGCATTCGGAGCGGGCATTGGCCCTGGTGATTATGACGTCAGTAAATTACGGTATCACAAAGTTATTATCATGACAGATGCCGATGTGGACGGTGCTCATATTCGAACACTGCTGCTCACTTTCTTTTTCCGCCAGATGAAGGAATTGATCGAGAGGGGTTATCTGTATATTGCTCAGCCGCCGCTTTATAAGGTGGTGGATAAAAAGAAAGAAATCTATATCCAGAATGAAGAACAAATGAGACATTATATTCTGGAAAACGGCATAGAAAAAGTTAATTTATTTATGGGTGACGGAAGTCCTTTTCCGATTACAGGAAACAAATTACTGACCGTCATAAAAAAAGTTACGCGTATAAAAGATCTGCTGGATCGTTTTGAAAGGGACCATCGCGACCGAAATATAATCCGTATCGTTGCAGGCGATCCGGCGTTAACAGATGACACGTTTCAAAGTGAAAGTGAGCTTTTAAAGATCGCCGCCAGGACAGTTGTCGCCCTGGGCAGTGATGCTGTCGCCGATTACCGCATTGACAATGATCCCGATCACGGCGGCTATAAGATGGTGTTTGATATCAAGAATAACGGGAATATATTTTCCACCTGCGTTGACCGGGAAATATACCGCACGCCGCAATTTATTGAAATCAGAAACTTGTTAGGGCAGATTTCCGTGATGGGCGAACCGCCTTATCGTGATCAACCGGAGGAATCAGCCACACCAATTATTATACCTACCACCAGGGATCTGGTCGATCATATTATCAACATGGGAAAGAAAGGCTTGACGATCCAACGGTACAAAGGGTTGGGCGAAATGAATCCGGAACAGCTCTGGGAAACCACCATGAATCCCGAAAAACGAACACTCCTGCAGGTAGGCGTCGAAGACGCGGTTGTAGCCGATGAAATCTTTACTACCCTGATGGGTGATCAGGTGGAACCGCGCCGTGAATTCATTTTTCAAAACGCCATGAATGTTTCCAACTTAGACATTTAACAATAACAGGAAAGAAAACGAGTCAACCGGCTGTTATGGCCGTTTTGTTGTCACAAGAGAGGAAAAAAGAAAATGGAACGTGATATCCACCAAAAGCAAACCCTGGTGAATATAGAAGATGAAATGAAGAAATCCTACATGGATTACTCCATGAGTGTAATCATCGGCCGGGCGATTCCCGATGTGCGCGACGGCCTGAAGCCGGTGCACCGCAGGATATTGTACGCCATGTACGAAATGGGCTATCGTCACAATAAGCCCTATAAGAAATGCGCCCGCGTTGTCGGCGATATCATGGGTAAATATCATCCCCATGGTGATGCGGCCATTTATGACACGCTGGTTCGAATGGCGCAGGATTTTTCTCTGCGTTATCTGCTTATTGATGGACAGGGCAACTTCGGTTCGATTGATGGCGATCCTCCGGCCGCCATGCGTTACACGGAAAGCCGCCTGGCACGCATTTCCGACGAGGTGATGGCCGATCTGGAAAAAGATACGGTCGATTACGTGCCCAACTATGATGAATCCCTTACAGAGCCATCGATTCTCGCGACGCGTCTTCCGCTTTTACTTTTGAACGGGACATCAGGTATCGCCGTCGGCATGGCGACCAACGTCCCGCCCCATAATTTAACGGAAATCATCGACGGCACCATTGCGCTTATCAACAATCCCAAGATGATTATTGAAGAGCTGATGAAGTACATTCCCGGGCCGGACTTCCCGACGGCCGGCTTCATCAACGGCCGTGAGGGAATTCTCTCTGCCTATAAAACAGGGCGTGGCATCATCCGTGTCCGGGCGCGGGCGTTGATTGAAAAGAATGCCCGCAACGACAAGGAAACAATAGTTGTTACCGAGCTGCCGTATCAGGTCAACAAAGCAGTCTTGATTGAAAAAATAGCCGAATTGGTGCGTGACAAGAAAATTGCCGGAATTTCTGATTTACGAGACGAATCGGACCGGGAAGGCATCCGTGTCGTGATTGAGCTCAAGCGTGATGAGAATTCCGCCATTATCCTCAATCAGCTTTATAAATTCACACAGATGGAAGTCTCGTTCGGTATTATCATGCTGGCGATTTCCGAAGGCCGTCCACAGGTTTTCAATCTCAAAGAAGTCCTCGAGAAGTTCATTGCTTTTCGCCAGGAAGTAGTTGTCCGCCGCACGCAGTTTGATCTGGCGCGCGCAAAAGAACGGGCGCATATACTGGAAGGCTACATCATAGCCCTGAACAACATCGATGAAATCATCAAAGTCATCAAGGCAGCCAAAAATCCCAACGAAGCATCGGTGGCGTTGTGTGCGAGGTTCAATTTGTCAGAGATTCAGGCCAAAGCCATCCTGGAAATGAGGCTGCAGCGCCTTACCGGGCTGGAAAGAGACAAGATTGATGCCGAATATGCGGAAGTGACTTCCTTGATTGCAAAACTGGCCGGCATCCTGGCTGACCCGAAGAAAGTCCTGCAAGTGATTATCGACGAACTCAATGATATTAAAAATAAATATGGTGATGAACGCCGCACGGAAATTGTCGCCAGCACCGAAGACATCAATATTGAAGACATGATCGTAGAAGAAGATGTGGTGGTCACGATATCTCACGCCGGATACATCAAGCGCAACGCGGTCAGTCTGTATAAGAGCCAGCATCG
>JAQVLL010000167.1 GCA_028704195.1 Smithellaceae bacterium | reverse complement strand
GCGGAAACGGCCCTGTTTTCCCTTAAGCATATCCGACAGGGATCGAAGCGGCCTCTTGTTTGTTCCGGTAATGGCACGTCCGCGGCGGCCGTTGTCAAAAAGGACATCGACAGCTTCCTGCAGCATACGCTTTTCATTGCGGATAATAATTTCCGGCGCATTGAGTTCCTGCAGGCGCTTCAAGCGGTTGTTCCGGTTAATCACGCGACGATACAAATCGTTCAGATCGGATGTGGCGAACCGCCCGCCATCCAAAGGGACCAGCGGTCTCAAGTCGGGCGGAATCACCGGCAGAACGGTCAGTACCATCCATTCCGGTTTATTGCCGGATTTGCGTAATGCCTCGACTACCTTGAGCCGTTTGACAATCTTTTTCTTTTTCGTATCTGAAATCGATGTAACAACTTCCGCACGAAGCTCTTCATACAGTTTTTCCAGATCGATTTCTTCAAGCAGTTCACGCACGGCCTCTGCTCCGATGCCGGCGACAAACCCTTTCTCTCCATACTGCTCTTTCGCTTCGATGTATTCTTCGTCCGTGAGAAGCTCTTTCTTTTTGAGCGGGGTTTCTTTCGGATCCAGCACAATCCAGGATTCAAAATAGAGAACTTTTTCCAGTTCTTTGAGCGTCAAATCCATCACGTTGCCGATACGGCTTGGCAGACTCTTTAAAAACCATATATGTGCAACCGGTGTCGCCAGCGTAATGTGTCCCATCCGCTCCCGACGCACTTTGGACTGTATGACTTCGACGCCGCACTTTTCGCATACAACGCCGCGATGCTTCATCCGCTTATAACGGCCGCAAAGACATTCGTAATCCTTTACCGGCCCGAATATCTTCGCGCAGAACAAACCGTCACGTTCCGGCTTGAATGTCCGGTAGTTGATCGTTTCCGGCTTTTTGACCTCGCCATTGGACCAGGAAAGAATTTTTTCCGGTGAGGCGATCGAGATCTTCATTGCATTGAATCTGATCGGATTTTTGGGTTTTTCAAAATAACTGAAAAAGTCTTCCACAGATTATTCTCCTGTACTCTTAAAAACGTAAGTGAAATTGATTCTTTTATTCTTCTTCAATCAATTCCACGTCTAATCCGAGACTCTGGAGTTCCTTCACCAGTACGTTGAAGGATTCCGGGAGACCCGGCTCGAATGTATGTTCACCTTTGACGATGGATTCATAAATCCTCGTCCGGCCGGCAACGTCGTCTGACTTGACCGTTAAAAATTCCTGCAGGGTATAGGAAGCGCCGTAAGCCTCCATGGCCCACACTTCCATTTCTCCCAGTCTCTGACCGCCGAATTGCGCCTTGCCTCCCAGCGGCTGCTGCGTCACCAGCGAATAGGGGCCGATGGAGCGGGCATGAATTTTATTATCAACAAGATGATGCAGCTTCAGCATGTAAATGATGCCGACGGTCACTTCCTGATCAAACGGTTCACCCGTTCGGCCGTCGAACAAGACCGCCTGACCGGTCTCCGGGAGTCCCGCCATATCCAGCATATTGCGGATCTGTGACTCGGGACAGCCGTCAAAAACCGGGCTCGCCACCAGCATGCCTTTTTTCAGCCGGCCGACAAAACGCCTGATGTCTTCCTGGGATGCTTTTTCCAGGAATTCATCAAAATCGGGGGACGAATACGTTTTTTTCAAATCACTTTTAATCTGATTCAGGTTGTTGTTTTTCTCGAGTAATTCATTCAACCCTTCACCGATTGACTTGGCCGCCCAGCCTAAATGTGTCTCAAGGATCTGTCCGACGTTCATACGGGAAGGAACGCCCAGCGGATTGAGGATAATATCAACCGTTGAACCGTCAGCAAAATACGGCATGTCTTCTTCCGGAAGGATTCTGGACAAAACACCCTTGTTGCCATGACGCCCGGCCATCTTATCGCCGACGGACAGTTTTCTCTTAATGGCAATGTAGACTTTCACCATCTTGATGACACCCGGCGGCAGCTCATCGCTGGCTTTGATCTTTTCGAGCTTTTCCTCAAAATGGGCTTTCACAAAATCGATTTTTCTTTCCATCACGGAAAGAAGATTGGTCAATTTTTCTTCCCCGCCATCATTTTCAGCAAGTGAAATATCCTTCCAGTAAGTGAAAGGAATATCCTGCCATATGTCCTTGGTTATTTTTTCGCCTTTTTTCAAAAGTGTTTTCTTTTTCGCATCGACAATCTTGCCGGCAGCCGTCTTGCCAATCACGAGTTTGGCAATATCTTTTTTGATGGACTCCGCAAGAATCCGGATTTCATCATCGCGGTCCTTCGTCAATTGCTCAATGGCATCTTCTTCAATCGCCTGTGAACGCAAATCCTTGTCGGCGCCTTTGCGCGTGAAAATCTTTGCGTCAATGACGGTTCCTTCCACACCGGGAGGAACACGCAACGAAGTGTCCCGAACATCGCTTGCTTTTTCACCGAAAATCGCGCGTAGCAATTTTTCTTCGGCCGACAGCTGCGTTTCACCTTTGGGGGTAATTTTACCGACCAGGATATCTCCGGGCTTTACGGAAACACCGATGCGGATGATCCCGCTTTCATCGAGGTTTCTGAGCGCCTCTTCCCCGACATTGGGAATATCGCGCGTTATTTCTTCCTTGCCCAGCTTGGTGTCACGGGCCATGGTTTCAAACTCTTCAATATGAATCGATGTGTAAATATCTTCCTTGACGATTCTTTCACTGACCAGGATGGAGTCTTCGTAGTTGTATCCGCCCCAGGACATGAAGGCAACCATCACGTTGCGCCCGAGCGCCAGCTCACCATTGTCCGTTGCGGGACCATCGGCAAGAATATCTCTCTTATGCACATGATCACCGACCGCAATAATGGGTTTCTGGTTAAAGCAGGTATCCTGATTGGAACGCTGATATTTGGACAGGGTATAAATATCCACGCCCGTATCCAGACCATCTTCTTCCGGTTTGTCGGCGCGTATCACAATACGCGAAGCGTCCACGCTTTCGACAACACCCGAACGCCTGGCGATGACCACTGCGCCGGAGTCGCGGGCAACCACGGCTTCCATTCCCGTACCGACCACCGGCACTTCCGGACACATCAGAGGCACAGCCTGGCGCTGCATGTTGGACCCCATGAGCGCACGGTTCGCATCGTCGTGTTCCAGAAATGGAATCAACGCCGCCGCCACGGAAACCATCTGGTTGGGTGCAACATCCATCATCTTAATGTCTGTCGACACAGCTGAAACGAAGTCGCTCCCTTTTCTGACAGATATCAGTTCCTCTTCAAATCTTCCTTTTTTATCGAGGGGCCGGTCAGCGGGTGCGATGAGAAGATTTTCCTCCTCGATTGCCGTCATAAATTTTACATCATCGGACACTTTCCCGTTTTCGATCAATCGATAGGGTGTTTCGATGAAACCGAATTCATTGACCCGCGCATATGTACTTAGAGATACGATCAATCCGATATTCGGCCCTTCCGGTGTTTCAACCGGACAGATTCGGCCATAATGGGTTGAATGAACGTCGCGGACCTCAAATCCGGCACGCTCCCGCGTCAGGCCGCCGGGCCCGAGGGCTGACAAACGACGTTTATGGGTAATTTCGGAGAGCGGATTGGTTTGATCCATAAACTGGGAAAGTTGGCTGGAACCGAAAAATTCGTTCACCACCGCAGATACCGGTTTGGCATTGATTAGATCGTGCGGCATCATGGTTTCGATGTCCTGCAGGCTCATTTTTTCTTTAATGGCCCTTTCCATGCGCACCAGACCGATGCGATACTGATTTTCAATGAGTTCACCTACAGAACGCACGCGGCGGTTTCCCAGATGGTCAATATCATCTACGCTGCATTCCCCCAAACCGTTTTTCAAATCGATCAGATATTTGACGGATGCCAGAATATCTTCGTTTCTGAGGACGGTTAGGTCCGTCGACACATTCAGGCGCAGCTTATAGTTCATCTTCGCCCGGCCGACATCCGATAAATCGTAAGTTTCCGGTTCAAAAAAGAGACTGCTGAAAAACTTCGCAGCGGTTTCCGGTGTCGGAGGATTGCTGGGACGGAGCCGTCGGTAGATCTCCATGATCGCATCTTCCGCGGATTCAATGTGATCCATCAGCAGTGTATCTCGGATAGAGGCATTGTCAAGATCCTCATCAATGTGGATGAACTTCAGCTCTTTGACTCTTTTTTCCTGAGCAATCTCAAGTCCGTTTAACGGCAGTTCTTCGTTGCACCTGAAAAGAATCTCTCCAGTGGCCGGATCATGAACATCCGAGGACAGAATTTTCCCCGTCAAATCAGCTTCTTTAACGGCCACGCGTTTAACACCCGCATCCATGACCTTCTTGAGCAGGGGCTTGGTGAGTTTGCGGCCTTTTTTAACAATGATCTCATCGCTTTTCGGATCCTTGATGTCTTCCGGCGCCTTCTGGCCGGACAGCGACTCATCAACTCCAAAATAAATTTTTTCGCCTTCGAGCGTGATTTTCTCAATACTGTAAAAATAGTTGAGGATAAATTCCGTTGAATTGCCCATGGCCTTCAACAGAATAGTGACCGGCATTTTCCGGCGGCGGTCGATCCTGACATAGAGCAGATCCTTGGAATCAAACTCTAAATCCAGCCAGGACCCCCGGATGGGAATCACTCGCGCCGAATAAATCAGTTTACCGGAAGCGACCGTTTTCCCTTTATCATGATCAAAAAAGATGCCCGGCGACCGGTGCAGCTGACTGACGATTACGCGCTCTGAACCGTTGACGATAAACGTACCGTTTTCCGTCATGAGCGGGATCTCGCCAAAATATATTTCCTGCTCTTTAATGTCGCGGATCGGCTTGGTCTCAGCCTCCTCACGATTGATCCTGCCGTCGGCAAGACGGTCGGTTTCAAACACCACCAGCCTGACAACGATCTTCAAAGGAGCGGCATAGGTCATGCCCTTCTGAATGCACTCCCTCATATCATACCGGACATCACCAATCTTATAGCTGACAAATTCCAGGGAGCACTTTCCGCTGAAATCCGAAATCGGAAACACGCTCTTGAAAGCACCCTGCAAGCCGATGTTTCGCCTTTTTGCCAGCGGCACGTCGGCCTGCAGGAATTTTTCGTAAGATCGCGTCTGAATCTCAATCAGATTGGGTACATCCTGTATTTGCTTTACACGGCCAAAATTTCTTCTAAAGTCGCCCATAGTATCCTTACATTACATTTAATATAAAATTGGCAGGGAGATTACTTAATCTCGACGGTTCCGCCCACTTCTTCAATCTTCTTTTTGATATCAG
>JAQVLL010000166.1 GCA_028704195.1 Smithellaceae bacterium | reverse complement strand
TACGCAGGTTCGGGAATCCGATTTTGGTGTATGGCAACTCTGGAATGAACTGCAGGAGCAATATCCGTCCAGCCTTGAATTTACTCACTCAAACGGACTTGGCGTGCTGCAGCTTAACAATGCGCCAGATGAAAAGAAATGCGCATGGCTTCAGTTAAGCACAGATGAAAAGCAGATATTCAAACAATATTTTGCTGCGCTCGGTGGCCGTCTGATGGAGCGCTATGAACATGAGGAGCTGAAAAAAATTCTGGCCCAACGGGAGCAGATATTATTGGAGCGTGAAAGACAGATCAATGAAAATAACCGACGGATTGCTGATCGTGAAAAGCAGCTTGCTGTTTATCTCAGGCGGATCGGTGAATATCAATGGGAAATTGATTCCATTTACCAATCGACGAGTTGGATGATCACCCGGCCGTTGCGTTCGATTGGAGACCGGTTAAAAAGAGGACGGGAACCTTTTAGTGCTCAAACGGGTCAGGTTCCGGTGTCTGGCCTGCAGCATGACCTGTATCGGATTGGCAAAAAATTTTATCACGTGATTCCGCCGCGCTATCGAAACAGGATTCTTCGATGGTCATACCATAATGTTCCGTTGATTTTCAGGGGAATGCCGCATTATGAAAACTGGAAAAACAACATAGAGAGTTCTCCTTTTGGCTCTAATTGTTTTGGGCGGTTGACAGAGCTGAATCTTGTGCCGCCGGCGAAAGAGGCCAGAGGGCGTGTTGCTGTTCACCTCCATATTTTCTATCCTGATTTAATTTCGGAATTTGCCGAGCGTCTGAAAAATATGCCGTTTCCTTATGATTTGTTTGTTTCCGTGTCCGGTCGGGAGGCGGCCGAAATTGCAGGGCAACAGTTTGACGGGTTACCCCATTGCGGGGCGGTAAATATCAAGATTGTCGGAAACCGGGGACGCGACATCGCACCGCTTTTCTGCACTTTCGGAGCAGTCCTGGCTGGCTATGATTATATCGCCCATTTGCACGGGAAAAAATCGCTTTACAATAAAGGCGCAACAGATGGATGGCGAGAATATCTCTGCAATGCCCTGCTCGGGAGTAAAGACCGTGTGCGCCGGATTTTCACGTTGATGCAGGGTGAAAATCCACGGGGAATTGTCTATCCGCAAAACTTTATCGATCTTCCCTACATGGCAAACACCTGGCTGGCCAACCGCCGGCTTGCTGAAATCTGGTGTCCGAGACTGGGTATTACAAGGATTCCCCGCGGTTATTTTGATGTTGCCTCAGGATCCATGTTTTGGGCGCGTGGTGATGCACTGGCTCCTCTCTTTCAGGCGGGTATCACTCAAGACGATTTTCCGGAAGAATCAGGACAGACAGACGGGACATTGGCGCACTGTATTGAACGTTTGTTTGTGCTCAGTTCATTGAAGCAGGGAATGCCTCCGGGCATCCTTCAGGACGAAGAAAATCCGGGCTGGTCGGCATGGCGGCTGGACCGATACATGAGTCGTTCTTATGAATCTGTGCTGCGGCAGATTCGTTACGCTGACAGCAAATTGATTGGTTTTGACATCTTTGACACGCTTTTGAGCCGTCCCCTGCTGGATCCGGAATCAATTAAAAAGATTGTGGCCAGGCGCGCAGCGGGTGATGCCGGGCGTCTTTATCTTGAATATCGGGCCGCGGCAGAACGGGATGCGAGAGCGTCAAAAGGCAGGGATGTCAGCCTGGAGGAAATCTATGCCCGCCTCGGAGAATGGACCGGTCTGGACGCGGAAAATCTGTCGAAAATTAGACGTGAGGAGGAACTTGCCGAGAAGGAGAGCCTTGTGCCGCGGAAAGAAGTAGTGCAGTTGTACCTGGATACTCTGGCTGCCGGGAAAAAAGTTGCGCTGATTACAGACATGTTTTTGCCGCGGTCTGTCATAGAAAAGATTCTTCATGAACAAGGCATTGAAGGATGGAACGGCTTATTTCTCTCCAATGAAATTGGGGTTCGTAAAGACTCGGACGGCGCGTTGTATAAACATGTTCTGGATCATTACGGGATTGAACCCGGCCAACTGATGATGATCGGAGACAATGAACGTTCAGATATGCAGATTCCCGCCGATATGGGTGCGTCGTTTATTCACGTGATGAGACCCGTGGAAGTGGCGCGCAGCCTTCCCAGATTCTCGGAACTGATTACTGATCATGAGGGACGCGGAAATATTGATGAAGAACTTACTCTCGGGCTGGTCGTGCGCAGGAATTTTGATCCTGTCGGATTCCCCGGGTACGATCCCGCATCCCTGGTGCCGGTAACCCCCTATCATCTGGGATACAGTCTTGTCGGCCCTCTGCTGGTGAGTTTTGCGCAGTGGCTTTTACAAAATGCGAAAAACGATGGCGTGGAGAGGCTGTATTTCCTGTCCAGGGAGGGGAAACTCATCCGGGAGGTGTTCGATAAATGGGTGGACGGCGATGCCGATGTCCCGGTTTCCGAATATCTCGTCGTATCCAGGCGGGCGGCAGGCGTTTCGGCGATTGAAAAATTTGAGGACATTCTGGAAATCGCCCGCATGATTTATTTTCAAAACACGCTGGAGCATTTTCTGTTCACCCGCTTCGGCCTTCGCCTCGATGACGATCGCTGGAAAGCCGTCCGCAGCAGTCTGGGATGGGAACGCGAGTCCGAGGTGAGGGTGGATGACCGGCAGATCAAGCACTTAATTCCTTTGTTTCAGATGCTTCAGCCGGAGATTATTGCCCAGGCCCGGAGGGAGCGTGCAGGACTCCTGCAGTATTTGCGAGACAAAGGTTTAACCTCCAGTGAAAAATGTGCAGTGGTAGATATTGGCTACGGCGGGTCTGTACAGGGATATCTGAATGCGTTATTAAAAAGAAAAATTGAAGGTTATTACATGATGACGGATGAGCGGGCACCATCACGATCGGAGACTTACGGTGTTTTGATCCGCGGCTGTTTTCTTGAAAATGTCAGGCAGTCATCCAATGCACCGCTGATGTACAGATACAGTTTTGAAGTGGAAAAGATGTTAAGCAGCAATGAACCGCAGATTGAATTTTATCAAACTGCTGATTCGGGACATGTCCGGGGCTGCTATGCTGATATCCATCCTGAAGAAGTAACTTGCTGTGCCGTGAGACAGTCTTTGCAGGAAGGTGCGATGGATTTCACGGCGGAGGCCCTACAGGTCCGCCGGAAATTGCTGCCGGATTTTCAACCTTCATGCCGGACAGCGCAGGCGTTGATGGATGCTTTTTTGGGGGATATGTCCCCGCGCGAAAAAGAGTTTATGTCGTCAATCCTTCTGGATGATCATTATTGCGGCAGGGGGCTGGTGAAAACCTGATGGGGTTTTGGAGATGAATTCGGTTATCGTTGCCGTGATCGTTATCTATCAGCCCGATCTTTTCGCGCTGGACCGGCTGCTCAGCGCTCTGATCGGGCAGGTAGAAGCGGCTGTGATTGTAGACAACGGTTCTTCGATTGAAATGAAGCTGAAGCCGGAACGTTATTTACCGCTGAAAGCGAAAGCTCTCCGTTTGAACGAAAACATGGGCATTGCTTTTGCGCAGAACAGGGGCATCGAACTTGCCCGCCAGATGCAGGGCCGGTTCGTTTTGCTGATGGATCAGGACAGCATTCCCGAACCGGGTATGGTACAAGCGTTATTATCTGCGGCACTGGAGAGATCGGCGGGAGCCGTTGGACCCCGCTATGTGGATTCCCGCCATGAGAATCCGCCTCCGTTTATCCGGATTCGCGGATTGAGGCTTGAGCGCCTTTCATGTTCTGAGCCGGATGCCATAGTGCCGGTGGATTACCTGATTTCATCGGGCTGTCTCATTCCCATGGCCGTACTGGATCATGTGGGCGGAATGCGTGAAGACTTTTTTATCGATTTTGTGGACATTGAGTGGGGATTACGGGCCCGCAAATTCGGTTATCAGTGCTATGGTGTGTGCAATGCGGGGATGTCTCATTGCCTTGGATATGACCCGATAAGAATGTTCGGCATGAAATTTCCTTTACACAGTCCATTGAGGCATTACTATCATTTCCGCAACGCCGTACTTCTCACAAAAGAGCGTTGGACGCCCGGCAACTGGAAACTGGCCAACGGCTGGCGGATGTGTTTAAAATATTTTTTTTATTCTCTGTTTGCAAGGCCACGTCTCGAACACTGGCGGATGATGACGCTGGGGATCTGGCACGGCCTGCTGGGCAGGACAGGTCAATATCGTGAGGCATAAAAATTGATTTCCGTAATTGTCGTTAATTACAATTCCGGCTCCTTTCTTAAGGATTGCATAAAGAGTGTCTTGCATCAGGTTGATGAAGCGCTGGTGATTGATAATGCTTCCATGGATAACAGCCTGGAGCAGTTGATCACCTGTTTTAAAAACGAAGCGCGGCTGATCATTGTTCGCAATCTGGTCAATAAAGGGTTTGCTTCTGCCTGCAACCAGGGTATCCGGCAGGCAAAGGGAAATCAACTTTTATTTCTCAATCCCGATTGTATTCTGGAGTCCAATGCGGTTTCTGAAATGCGGAAGGTTTTGGAGTCGGACGACTCCGTGGGCATGGTGGGTGGTTTGCTCCTCAATGCTGATGGAACGGAGCAGGGAGGGGGACGGCGATCCGTGCCGACACCATGGAGATCCTTCGTCCGCGCGTTCGGCCTGCGCCGTTTTTACAACCGCTGGCCGAAGCTGTTTGACGACTTTGATCTACGTCATCTTCCCCTGCCGGCCGGTCCCGAGACCGTGGAAGCGATTTCCGGGGCCTGTATGATGGTGAATCGTGAAGCCATCGACGATATCGGGTTATGGGATGAAGCGTACTTTTTGCATTGCGAGGATCTGGACTTGTGCATGCGTTTTCGCAAGAAGGGACGAAAGGTCATGTTTGTTCCTTCGGCTCGTGTTTTTCATGCCTTTCGTGTGTGCAGCCAAAACCGGCCGATTTTCGTGGAGTGGCATAAACACAAAGGGATGATCCGTTTCTACGGAAAGTTTTTTCATCATCAGTATCCCGGAATTTTATTCTGGATGGTCCGTGCGGGTGTATGGCTCAGGTTCGGTGCGCTGGTTGGTTATCACGGTGTAAATCATTTCAAGCAATGGCTGAAGCACGGGCGGGCATAAAGAGGGCCGAGGCAGACTTTTCGTGACCTTTGAAAAAGTTGAACATACTGCTGGTAATCAAATTTAGAGAAATTTTTCAGAAAAAGACAGATGATGAAAATCAAAATTGCCATCTCCGGCGGTTATTTCAAGTTATGAAGAGTCCAT
>JAQVLL010000165.1 GCA_028704195.1 Smithellaceae bacterium | reverse complement strand
CCTTTTTGACAGACCAGGGCGGAGGATGGGGAGGAATCTTTTCCGTTCCATATATAGGTAATACCATCGAGTGGTATGTAGATAATTTGATTGCACCCGGTTCAACGCAGAAATATAAAATATTCGACAACTTGGCAGCGGCCGCTCCGGTGGGAGCGAATGGTTTGAAAATCGATCTGAAGAAACCGCCGCGGATGATCAAGGCAAGCCCCGGCGATGTGGCACGGGCGGTTATGGAAAATGCCGCCTTACAGTTGCAGGAAAAACTGACGGAACTGAAAGACCATGGTATTGAATTTGACCGGGCTGTGATTGTCGGGGGACCCAGTCGCAGTCCCATCTGGCCACGGATTATTTCTGACGCGACCGGACTTAAGTTAATAATTGGCGACAGTTATGCCGGAGCTAAAGGCGCCGCCATGCTGGCAGGCATCGGAATCGGTATTTATTCGGATGAAGAGGACGCATGGAATAAGGCAGGAGTTAAACATGAATATTGATTTTGTTTCCAATGATCAGGAAATTTACAAACGGGAATTGAATGATTTCCTGCCGTCCAAGCTTTTCGATGCCCACGTCCACTTGCTTAATGTTGAAAACTTTACAGCGAATACTAATTTCCCCGCGACTCATATACTGCGGAAGTTCGGGTTGGAATATACTCTGGAACAGCATTTGGCATATATGAAAAAAATGTTACCAAAACAGGAAATATATCTCAATAGTTTCGGTTTTCCCGCCGCTGAGGCCGTTCCGGAAGAAGCGGCGGCTTATACCGGAAGCATTTCCGATAATAACCGTTATTTCGGCATGACCATGGTCACGCCCTCCGAATCGGTCGCGAGCGTTTCCGGGAGAATTATACGGCATAAACTTGTCGGGTATAAACCTTATAGTTGTTTCGTCCGCAGCAAGGACGACAGTGAAATTACTATAATGGATATGATATCCTCTGAACACCTGGAGTTCGCAAATGAAAACGCTCTGGCAATTACTCTTCATATTCCGCGTCCAGGACGGCTTGCCGACCCGGTAAATCAGCGGCAAATGGTGGAATTATGCCATCGCTACCCCGACATTGCCTTTATTTTTGCCCACATCGGACGAGCATATTATCTTGAAGCGGTTACCGGACAATTGGAAAAAGTGGCGGCCTGCCCGAATGCCTACATTGATACTGCGATGGTTAATCATGAAGGGGTTCTTGAATATGCCTTCAAGGTATTTCCGCGCGACCGTATTCTGTTCGGCTCCGATGCCCCGATTGCCATGTTGCGCGGAAAATCAGTGGAAATCAATAATCAGTACGCTTACCTGACTGGAGAAGATTATCAAATCGGAACATCCATTTATGACCGTGAACATGTCCTTAAATTCACTTTCTTCTATTATGAACAGTTACGTGCGATCATTCAAGCGGCCAGACGTGCCGGCTTGTCCAGTGACGAACAGGAAAATATCTTTTTCGGCAATGCGTTCAGATTGTTTTCTTCGGTTGCAAAAAAGGTAAAAATTTTGAAATATAAGGAAATGCCATGAGTAAGCCCGTAGTCGGACTATTGCCGCTTTATCTGCGCTTGTATGACGATGTCGTTCCTGAGCTTCGTCAGGAAATGGAGTCTTTTGCCGCAATAATCAAGCAGGAACTGGAAAAACGTAACTTAAAGGTAATTGCCGCGCCGGTAAATTGTGTTGCCGCGGAATTTGCGGAAGCGGTGAAAACACTGGAAAAACATCGGGTTGAGGTCATTGTTACGCTGCACCTGGCCTACTCTCCGTCATTGGAATCTGCGGGTGTGCTGGCCGCCACCAGAGTTCCCTTGATCATGCTGGATACCACTCCCGACTTTGAATTCGGATTTAATATCGATGCGAAACGCATTATGTCCAATCACGGCATTCATGGGGTTCAGGATCTTGCCAATATGTTGATCCGCAAGGAGAAATCTTTCATGATTGAAGCCGGACATTGGCGGAATTCGAATGTTCTTGACCGGATTATTGCCGACGTCAAGGCTTGCTTGGCAGCAGAGGCAATGAAAACCGCCGTTGTCGGCATTATTGGCTCCCCATTCAGCGGCATGGGCGACTTCGCGGTTCCTTTTCCAGAATTGGAAAAAAGCATCGGAATAAAGATTATACATTCAAACCCCGGACTGTTGCGCACAATGCAGCCGAAAAATACTGAAGTCGAAAATGAATTACGCAATTATAGCGACCGGTTTATCAAGGATGATAACATTTCGCAGGAGTGTTTGTTCCGCACTGCAAGTACTGCGCTGACCGTCAGAAACTGGATTGAACAGGAAAAACTTTCGGCGTTTACCTTTAATTTTATGGACATAGACGGGGAATGCGGACTGACGACCATCCCTTTCCTGGAGGCGTCGCAGGCCATGGCGCGAGGCATCGGTTATGCAGGAGAAGGCGACGTTCTTACTGCCGTACTGGTGGCATCATTGCTTAAAATTTTCCCGGACACTACTTTTGCCGAAATGTTCTGCCCCGACTGGAAAGGAAACCGGGTGTTTCTTTCACATATGGGAGAGGTCAATGTGAACATCCTTGCGGCAAAACCGCACTTAACTGAAAAGGACCTGCCGTTTTTTGATGCAGAAAGCCCTGCGGCGGCGGAAGGAATCATGAAATCCGGAATGGCCGCACTGGTTAACCTGGCGCCCGGACCGCAAGGTTCCTTCTCGATGATTGTCTGTGCTGGCAAAATGCAAGCACCGGAAGAGACCGCGATAAAGGGGATTTGTGGATGGTTCCGCCCAGATATGCAACTCGAAAGGATGCTGGAGGAATACAGTCAGCACGGAGGAACGCATCACCTGGCTCTGGTTTACAACCCTGATTATCAGATAATGCGTCAATATGCAAAAATTATGAATTGGAATTTTGTGATTTTCTAAATAAATCTTAAATATATGAAGAGGAAATCCTATGGGTGAAATACTTGGAATCGGTGTTATTGGATTGTCAATGGGGAACAATATGCTCCATGTCAATCGTCATCTCGGACAATTTCGTTCTGAAGTCCGAGGAATATGTGATGTCCGCCAGGACCGGCTTGACCAATACGGTTCTGAGTTCCTCGTTCCGTATGCGACAACCGACTGGCGCGAACTGATCAAAAGAGAAGACATTGATGTGATTGGCATTTTTTCGCCTGATCATCTCCATCTCGACATGATCCGGATGGCACTCGAAAACGGTAAGCACGTTATCTGCACCAAACCCCTGGTTGTCAGTCTTGATGAGGCAAAAGAAACTGTCAGACTTGTGCGTAAGTTCAATCGGAAATTTTTGGTCGGTCAAACCAGACGTTTTGTAACACATCATCAGGAAGTCAAGAAATTTTATGACAGTGGAAAAATTGGTACCGCCATGATGGCCGAGGCAAGTTATGTTCATGGCGACATGTGGAAAGTGTTTGACCGCGGTGCCTGGCGCTACGAACACCCGCAAGACATCATTTACGGCGGAGCATGCCATCCTATTGATCATTTGCGCTGGTATTTCGGCGATGTCGATGAGGTCCACGCTTACGGTTGTCCCAGTTCTGTCGATACACGCTATCCGCAGAAAAAAGAAATGAATTTCATCATCAATATGAAATTCAAAAACGGCGTGCTTGCCCGGGTAATGACTGCATGTGGCATCCACGAACAACCTGGCGGCTCGATAAGTGATATTATGCCCATGGAAGGCGTCAGCATCTTCGGCACGCAAGGTACTATTGTGAATTATCACGCCGCATATCGCGAAGGTGGACGCCACGATGCGCCGCGACAGGAAGTACACTTTACCAAAGACGATGTTGCGGAGGACTTTGACGGCAAAAGTTATTCCGGTCATCTTATGTCAGTAATGAAGTATGTCCAGGAAATGGAGGCTGCCGTATTTGACGGCAAACCCATAACCGTCAACGAAATCGAGGGGGCAAAGTGCATCGCTACTTGCGCCGCCTGCTGGGAATCAATAAGAAATAAGCAGAGCGCAAAAGTTTTCAACGAGTTTTAACTGAATCAGTTTTTTGAGGGAAACGATATATAAGCGAAAACAATATCAGAATGATAAAACAAGGAGGTAACCCAAAATGACATAACATGAATCGCAAACCGGCAGGCTCGGAAAAATCTCGAATTTTTTCTGGCGCAACCACAATGATGACCAGAACAATTTAACTCTAAAAAAACTAGGAGATGTGAAAATGAAAAAACAAAAAAGGCGTAAGTCGTTGATAGTCAACGGTTTCACCCTCATTGAATTGCTCGTCGTAATCGCGATTATCGCGATTTTGGCGGCAATGCTGTTGCCGGCGTTGAATACGGCACGCGAAAAAGCCAGAACCGCCAAATGTGTGTCCAATATGCGGCAGGCAGCCGGCGCAATTGCTGCGTACTGCACCGACAACAACGACTGGTTTCTCGATTGCTATTATTCCGACGAATACTATGGCGGAACCCGTTATTTTTATCAATACTGGCAGCAGCGGCTGCTCACATATGTCAATGAAAACGGCAGGGTTTTAGTTTGTTCCCAATTTGATACCTCGGGAATGACTGCCGAAAATATTGCCGGTCGTCGTAATTTTTACTACTACTATACCGGTGGCAGACGAGCCAGAATCGGGTACAACCATCGCGGGCTGTCCTGTTCCGGCGATGACACCATTAGTTTTGGCGGTGCGCTGAAACGACGAAAGATTAATCAAATACGCCGTCCATCAGAATTGGTGGCAACTGCTGATTCATCGTATTACATTATCTATCCCGCCACAACAACTGATTTTTATGCTAATATACTGCACTATACCAATCCTCACGGCAAAATCGTGAATCTATCGTTTGTCGATGGACACGTTGAATCCGCTCCGCTCAGCAGCAAATATTTCCTGAACACTACTGCGGAGCTGTCGCGCATGTGGCTGGATCAGCAATAATTTGATGAATAGGCAACCGCTTTACGAAAGCTCTCGGATTTCCGGGCGGATCTTATCTTATACTCAAGGGGTGCTTGATCCCCTGCTTTTTAAATAATTATGAAAATTTACAACAAGGAGATTTTTATGTCCAGATTGCTGAAATTGATGTTGCTCATCGGAGCAAGCGGATTACACGGTGCCAACCTGGTGGACAACGGCACGCTGGAAAGCGACCAGAGTACATCACCGGACAATTGGGTTGTCAGTGGAAAAGCATTTGAATATCACCGGACCGGCGGACCTGGCGGTAAAGCGATGATTACGGTAAAAAACGCGGATTCCTTCTCGTTAT
>JAQVLL010000164.1 GCA_028704195.1 Smithellaceae bacterium | reverse complement strand
AGCCATTTTTAGTATAGTCTGCATCTTTCGCTGCCCCCGACATATTCCCATCCGCGATAATTCTCTTGCCACCCACCTTTATTATATCGCGAAGGAATCCATTCACAACGCAATCGAGCACGGCAAATCCTCCAAAATTGTCATGGAGCTGCTGAATAACAGCGGTACCGTCTCCCTGTCGATTCTCGACAACGGAGGCGGGATCAGGGACACGGCTAAAGCTGTCGGCATCGGCCTGAGAATCATGCAGTACCGGGCCCGCATGATCGGGGCAATGCTGCACATCGAATCGGAACCGGGCGGGGGAACGCTGGTTACCTGCACTTTCAATCTGATGAAGGGCTGACACCCATGGCTACAATTAAAAAACCTGGCACAGACAAACACAGAATCCTCATTGTCGATGACCATCCTATTTTCAGGCATGGCCTTGCTCAGCTCATCAACCAGGAAGAAGACCTGTACGTCTGCGGCGAAGCAGAAGATTACCATGGTGCCATGAAAGCCGCTGCAGACCTGAAACCGGACATGATCATCGTGGATATTACCCTCAAGGACATGAGCGGCATAGATCTCATCAAGGAAATTCACAAAACCAACAGGGATGTGACCATGCTGGTCATCTCCATGCATGATGAGTCCCTATACGCCGAACGTGCCTTCCGCGCCGGCGCCAAGGGTTACATTATGAAGCAGGAGGCTTCCGAATCAGTCGTTCAGGCCATCCGCAAGGTTAGGCAAGGTGGCATTTATGCCAGCAAAAAAATGACGGACAAGATACTGTCCCGCTTTGTTGATGGACCCAAAAAACTTGCCGAATCACCCTTACAGGCGCTGACGGACCGCGAGCTCGAGGTTTTCCAGCTCATCGGAGAAGGACTCAGCATCAGCGAAATCGGCATCCGGCTCCACCTCAGTGTAAAAACCATCGGCACCTACCGGGAACGGATCAAGGAAAAACTGAACCTGAAAACCAGCACCGAACTTCTTCGTTACGCCCTCAACTGGGTTGAGAACGAAAGAATATCCGGAACCTCCTTCTGATCCGTATTTCTTTGTGGGTCATCGACTTACTTTTTTTTCATCCATTCAAGCACAGATAAAACAGCTTCCTGCGGATTGCGTCCGTCCCTATTTTAGCCGATCCTGGTTGCCAGAGAAAACTGCAACTAAAGGAGGGCAATATGAAGGGAAAATCCTTGAATGGGAGCCGTTACGGGTTTCAACTGACCATTAAAGAACTGCTCAATGGACCGAGGCTGAGCGCACAAAATCAGGAAATTGTTTACCGGGACAGGATACGCTATACTTACAAAGATCTGTTTGTGCGGATAAACCGGCTCGGAAGCGCCCTTGCCGACCTTGGTGTAAGGAAGGGCGATACGGTGGCTGTCTTCGACTATGACTCCCATCGTTACCTGGAAAGTTTCTTTGCCATTCCCATGATGGGAGCCGTGCTGTTCACGGTCAACTGGCGGCTTTCTCCGGATCAGATCGAATACACAATGAATCATGCCGAGGCCAGCGTGGTGCTCATCAATACCGATTTTCTGCCACTGCTCGCTGCCATCCGGGACAAACTCAAATCCGTAAAGAAAATCATTCTCCTTTCGGACAGCGAGACATTGCCCAAAACGGATTTGACCATCGATGGCGAATACGAAGCGATTCTGGACGCTGCATCTGAAGATTTTGATTTTCCGGATCTTGATGAAAACACCAAGGCCACCACATTCTATACAACGGGCACAACGGGACTTCCTAAAGGTGTATACTTCACTCATCGCCAGATTGTGCTTCACACCATGAGCGTCTGCATTGGCGTCAGCGGTCACGACAGCCCGCTCAGATTCTCTACTTCAGACGTCTATATGCCCATCACACCCATGTTTCATGTCCATGCCTGGGGATTCCCCTTCATCGCCAGCATGATGGGTGTCAAACAGGTTTATCCGGGCAAGTATGAACCGGAAATGCTGATTAAGCTCATCGTGAGCGAAAAGGTTACTTACTCCCACTGCGTTCCAACGATCCTCCAGATGCTTGTGACAAGTCCCGTCGCAAAAGCAATTGATCTTTCCGCCTGGAAGGTGATCATCGGAGGAGCCCGTCTTTCCAAAGGACTGGCCATGGCGGGCATCGATCTGGGCATCCAGATCATGACAGGCTATGGCATGTCGGAAACCTGCCCGGTCATCAGCGTGTCCAATCTGAAGCCCTGCATGAAACATTATAACAACGAGCAGAAAAGCAATATTGCCATAAAGACGGGAATGCCTGTCACGCTTGTTGATGTGCGGATCGCCTCCTCCGACGGTGAGTTCCTTCCAAATGACGGTCAGGCCACAGGTGAAATTGTTGTTCGCGCTCCCTGGTTCACCGAAGGCTACTACAAAGATCCGGAAAAGACGGAAGACCTATGGCGCGGTGGTTGGCTCCATACAGGCGATGTAGGCTATATGGACCAGGAAGGATACATTCAGATCACAGACAGGCTCAAAGATGTCATTAAAACCGGCGGTGAATGGGTCTCGTCGCTTGATCTGGAAAATGCCATCAGTCTCCATCGCGCAGTCCAAGAGGCGGCGGCCATCGGCATTCCAGATCCCAAATGGGGAGAAAGGCCCATGATGCTCGTTGTTCTGACCCCTCCGTTCCGTGGTGACGGCATCACACCGGAGGTCCTGAAAAAACACATGAAGGAATGCGCCGACCAGGGAAAGATTCCCCGCTATGCCATTCCCGATCGATATATTATCACAGACAATATCCCCAAAACCAGCGTCGGCAAAACCGATAAAAAAGTAATCCGGACTCTGTATGCCAATATTTAAACTGACCAATCCCCTTTTTGACTGTCTGTAACCCCGGACCCATGAGCGGGCCGTCAAAGGCCCGCTCATCTCCCATTCAATCCTGCCATTATAAGCGGCAGGATTCTCCAACCGTTCAGAGAAAGCCTGCAATTTCATCAATCCCTGTAAATAGTCTTGAGCGTAATCGCCAGTCATGATAATAAAGGCACCAATTCATGGAAGGTTCTGCGGAAAATTGAAAATTGCAACCTATAACGTCAATTCCATTCGTTCCCGTCTGCATATTGTTCTGCCCTGGCTGAAGAATAACATGCCGGACATTTTCTGCATGCAGGAAACGAAAGTCGAGGATGCGAAATTCCCGGCCGCCGAGTTTGAAGCGCTGGGATATTTTATCAATTTCCGCGGCGGCAAACGGTATAATGGCGTAGCCATTGCCTCCCGGACCAAACCCCGAAAAGTTGTTTTCGGTCTTCATGATGAACCGAAAGATTCCGATCGCCTGATTCAAGCCGAATTTGATCATCTGATTGTTTTAAATGCCTATGTGCCTCAGGGGCAGGATATAGACAAACCGCAATTTGCCTACAAACTCGCCTGGCTGGGTCGCCTGAAGGCCAGCCTGAAAAAGAACTTCAGACCGGATCAGCAATTAATCCTGTGTGGTGATTTTAATGTCGCACCGGAAACCATTGATGTGCATGACCCTAAAAGAATTCTCGGGCATGTTTCTTTTAATCCGGAAGTCTGGAAAGCTTATCAAAATCTTATTTCCTGGGGACTGACGGATATCTTCCGCAGACACCATCCTGATGAACCGGGACAGTATACTTTTTATGATTATCGCATTCGGGACTCCGTCGGACGCAATCTCGGCTGGCGGGTTGATCATATTCTGGCAACAAAAACGGCGGCGGCCCAATCCATTGGCTGCACAATTGATCTGGCAACCCGTCTGGCTGAAAAACCGTCCGATCATGCCGTAATTTATGCCCGATGGGAGGAATCATTCTCATGAGCAGCGAAGAAGACTTGAAGAGCATCAATGAGATCATCGCGGCGCGCTTCAAAAAAATTGAAGACGCCATCGAGTCCGCCGAAACCATTACAGAACTTTTTGAAAACCTGATCGACGGAATTGAAAACGAGTTTACCGTCCCCTTCGTATGGCTGACGCTGATTGATCATCAAACAATCGCGCCGGTCCTGGGCGAAATAAAAATGTCGGAAAGGCTGGAAAGCAGGCTGTCTGTTGTCTCAAAAGAGCTGTTTGACAAAATACTTACCGGCGGCATAAAGCCCGTTCTGGCCAATAAGGATTTGCAGCCTTTTTACAGGCTTCTTCCCCACAGCAGAAAATATTTTATCCGGTCTGTTGCGGTCGTGCCTTTCACAATGGACGGTCAGATCATCGGAACCTGGAATAACGGCGACGCGGACGCCAACCGTTATGAACCGGACATGAAAACAGATCTGATTGAATCCCTGTCAGGAAAGCTTTCGGCCAGGCTGACCCGGCTTGCCTTAGGAAAAGAAAGCGAAACGAAATCTGTCGGCAGCCATGACCAAACGGGAGAGAATCATGATTGAGCAATGGATCAGAGAAATCAAAGAAGAGTGTGCACCCGATATGCTCGGGATGATTCTGGTGCATAACGGCATTGTCAGGGCAACATCCAAGCAGGGGGAACCGGTCGGAGCCATGAGCCTTTCCTATGATCGTCCCGCGTTGGACCAGGCCCTACGCCACTTCAAGGGCAAGGAAGGCGTTGTGGATATCCGCGCCTGGATCAATGAAGGAACATTGAAAGTCGGAGATGACATCATGAAGGTCTGCGTGGCAGGAAGGTTCCGCAGTGATGTTCTTCCGGTCTTTCAGGAGCTCCTCACCCTGATTAAGACGGAAATTGTCCGGGAGGTCGAGCTGTAGGCGCTTGAATCAATACAGCAACTTCGATGATATGTTCCTGATGATCATCAGCCAGAACAATTTCCGAATCGGGCACGACCAGACCGTCCAGCGTGAGACCCGGCCGATCCGTTTCTGAATCATGCTGGCGCATAACAATATGATAGAGTGTTTCCCCGTAACGGTAATGAATCTTGATTTCTTTCCATTCGGCCGGCAGGCAAGGAGAAAACCGGATTCTGCTTTCTTGAATCGAAAGGCCCAGCAGGGATTCCACAATCAACCGGTACATCCAGGCGGCGGAACCGGAAAGCCATGTCCATCCGCCGCGTCCGACATGCGGCGATAAAGCATAGACATCTGACGCAACAACGTAAGGCTCAACTTTATAGACATTGACTTCTTCCGGAGACCCGGCATGATTGATCGGGTTGATGATGTCCATTACGTCCCAGGAGCGTGCCCGGTCACCCAGTGCGGCAAAAGCCATGGCCGCCCATATTGCCGCATGCGTATACTGTCCGCCGTTTTCTCGCACACCCGGCACATAACCTTTGATAT